>DATAPK010000361.1:0-5665 GCA_036265245.1 Tepidisphaeraceae bacterium
CAGCGCCAAGCACGCGCCCGCCGCCGCCGCGAAATTGCAGCCATATCTATCCAACTCGTCCGCAGCGTGATGCTAGTAAATCGTGATCTCCTTGGCCGACCTGCTCAGCGACAAGATCACTTCGAAAAGAAATCCAAATCCCACTCGTCAAGCCATTCGATGAAGGGTGTACCGTCAGGGTCGAATTGCACGGGGAGCCAGACGTATCTTCCATCGATCGCATTTTCGGGCCGCCATCGGTCGGCCATGAAAATGAATGCGTTGGGTTTACCGACAACCGGCAGCACGAAAGTTGATTGCGATTCGAAAGTCGTTTCAATTTGAAGAGCTGTTCCACGACAAGGGTTACCCAAGTCGCGCCAAGGCCCAAGCGGAGCATCTGCGACGCTCAGCCGCGCAGCATTGGGTTCCCAGGCTGTGCAATCCGAGCTGAACATCCAGTATTTTCCATTGCCATAGAATGGTGCTGGCGCCTCATGAAATCGCCCGGGTTGCTCGCGCACGTACTGACCAGAAGTTTCAAGCCAATCCCGATCGCGCAGGCGCGAGATGTGGAGTGTCCCGTTGTCCTCCGAAGCGTAAAAATGATAGGAGGCACCGGTTACGGGATCGACAAAAAGGGTTTGATCGCGGGCCATTTGTCCGCCTTGATAATCGCGACGGTAAATCAGATCTTCTGGGTAGCCGGGGACGGGGCCGCCTTGCAGATTTAACGAGCGAATGTGCGCGAGTTCTGCGTCAGTAAGCGGCGAGCGGGATGACTCCGGGGCATTTTCTGGCCAATGACCGGCGTTGGGACGGAAGGCGCGGAGGAAGCGAAACGGGCCAGTGATTTTATCAGCGACGGCGATGCCGCTGAGCGCCCCCGCATATTCCTGCCCTGGTGGTTCGAGGTGGAACCACATGACAAATTGATTTGTGCGTGGATGATGTACAACCTTTGGCCGTTCGAGAATGCAGCCGCGCGCGAAGGGGCTTGAGGGATCGTCGCTCACGGCCAGTGCTATGCCTCGATCTGTCCAATTGTACAAATCATTGGAGGAGTAAACGTGAACGCCAACATGCGCCCTGTTTCCGGATTTGCCGGCGATTTTGTGTTCACCGAACCAGTAATAAAGACTGTCGTGAAATAAGATGCCGCCGCCATGGGCGTTGATGTGAACGCCATTGGTGTCTGGCCAGATTTCGCCGGGGCGAAAGCAGTTTAAGGTTGCGTAGGCGCTATCGCTTTTCATTTCTCTATCGCCTGCACGATGGTTGTAAATCCTGCCGGTTGTGCGGATAAATCCGCGGGGTTGATTGGTTTCGTGCGCGAGCGTTGGAAGAGGATCGCGCCGCTTGCGGCGATGACGCCGCCGCAGGCGATGAAGCAGATTCGGCCGCGGGTGGAATTGGGGATCAGAACCAACAGTATGATGAATGTGCCGTAGGTCAAGCAGAGTAAGCCCATCAGGCGATAGAGCACTTCGTCGTGGTTTTCGATCCCCTCGGCCTTTGCGTCGATGGGTTTGCCCATGTTGGCGAAAAAGGATTCGATACTGGCGCGATGTTCGACAGAACTGCGCCCGTAGAAAAAGCTGGTGAAGAAATACCACCCCGTGCCCAGCACGATTGTGCCGATTGTGGTGCAGGCGAGGAGGAGATCGGTTTGTTCCTGATTGCTCAGGGGTTTTGTCCAGCCGAATAAATTCATCGCGATCGCGGGTGTGAGGAAGAATTTGACTGACATTGCCCATGCGAAGCCGACCAGGGCCGTGGTCCAGCAGGACCATGCGGGGGTGCGTTTGTAGAACATTCCGTAGATGAGTGGGAGGGCCATGGGCATGAGGAGTCCGCCGGCGATGAGGTTGCTTAGGTCAAAAAGTCCGACGGTGCGAAGCTGATTCACGGCCAGCGAGATGCCGACGATCAGCACGCCAAACACCAACGTGGAAATTTTTCCCACCACCAAGAGTCGTTTTTCTGATGCTTGTGGGTGAATGAGCGGCAGATAGAAGCTGCGAACGAAGATGCCGACGCCTTTATTCAAGCCCACATCCATGCTGGTGAGTGTCGCGCCCAGCATCGCGCACATCAACAGGCCAATCATTCCCACCGGCATGACATCGCGGGCAACGGCAATGAATGCGGCTTCGTGCGGTTGCTGCAAAGTTGGATATTCGGCGGCCAGATTGGGATGCGTGATCGTCGCGGCCATCGAGGGGATGAACCAGATGAGCGGGCCGATGAGCGAACCGATTAGCGGGATCAAAACCATCCGCCGGGCATCGCGATCGCTCTTGGCCATCAGGTACATGGTCGAATTCTCCATATTGTTGGTGTCGGAGAACTTGAACCAGATCTGGGTGATGATCCAAAGCCAGACAATGCCGGGGCGAGAGAGTTCATACCAGTTGAAGTGGGCGGAGGGGACTTGTTTGACCAGGCCGGTGATGCCGCCGATTTTGGGTTGCAAGAGCGTCAAGATCGCAGTGGCGATGGTGATCGTCATCACGAGGAACATCTGCACGAAGTCACTGGCGAGCACCGCCCATGCGCCGCCGATCAATGCGACGATGGTGACGACGGTGCCGAGTGTAACCAGCACGGTCGGCATGTTGACGCGAAAGACGCTGGCCATGAATACGCCAATGGCATTCAGCGCAACACCAGCGCCGAGAAGCATCAGGGGGACTTTGACCCAGGTGTAGAATTGCTCGGAACCTCGGCCATAACGAGCGCGAACGGCTTCCATCCAGGTAACCACACGCATGCGACGGAAACGCACGCATGTCACTGCGAAGACCAATCCCAGAAAAACGGCAGTGGGATAAAAGACCCACAGCACCAAGGTTCCAGTTTCATACACCTTTGCTGCGGCGCCGACGAATGTCCACGCGCTAAAGCCGGCGATCCATGCGCTGGTGCCGGTGATCCACCAGGGCATCGCTCCGCCGCAACGAAAATAATCGCTGGTGTTTTTGCTCAGCCGGCGAAATGCAAATCCGATCACTAGAACGAACACGAAATAAAAGGCGATGATGAAGTAATCATATCCGGTGATCATGCGGATTGGCCTAGCACATCTACGGAGAGATTTTGGACGTCGATGCTTTTATCAGAAAAGAGAGAGATGGTTTGAGCGGCTTGGACGGAGGCTGCCTGCGACGAAGGCGCGGCAACGCCTTGGCCAAAGTTGGTTGCGATGGCGTTGAGATCCAGCAAGTTGACGATTCCATCGCCATTGAAATCACCCTGACTCCATGTCCGTCCATTCATACCAAAATTGGCGGCCAAAGCATTGAAGTCCGTGATATTAACAATGTCATCGCGATTTGCGTCGCCAATGACGTTGATGAAGGTGAGCATGCTGCTCGTGCTCAAGTCGCCCGGATCGGTGACCGCCACCTGGAAAGTGTAAGTGCCTGGCTGAGTGAAAGTGGCCGTCGTGCTGCTGGCGGTAGTCGTTCCGTTGTCACCGAAGGCCACTGGCCCGGGTGGATTGATCGCCGACCACAGGTAGATCAGATTCGCATTGCCACTGTCGTCGACGGCGGGGACTGAAAGCGAGATGGTTGTTCCCACGACCGCCGTTGCGCCTGCGGCGGCGCCGTCGCTGGTCGCGATCAACGGGGATTGATTAGTAATGCTCACGGTTGCCGAACCATTTTTGCCGCCGCTGGTGGCCTGGATGGTTGCCGATGAGCCGGAGAGAGGGGCGGTATATAGGCCGGCTGAATCAATCGTCCCTACGCCACTGCTGACCGACCACATGAAAGAGGGTTGTGATGTCATCGGCTGGCCGAACTGATCCAGAGCGGCGGCAGAGAATTGGCGCGTTGCGCCGGGGCTGAGAGATGTGGTTGCCGGGCTAACCGTGATGCTCGTCAGGATTTGGTTGACGGTCACGTTGAGCAGGCCGCTAACGCTTGCGCCGCTGCCATCGGTAATTGTAACGCGAAAAATATAAGTGCCTGCTTTGCTGAAGGTGGCGGTTGTGTTCTTGGCGGCGTTGGTGCCGTTGGCGGAGAATGTCACATTCCCGGGTGGCAGATTCACGAGATCCCAAGCGTAGGTGAGGTTCGATTCGCCGCCATCGTCGGCGCCCAATACGCTTAGATTGGCGGTGGTTCCGACCACGGGATTGATTGCAGCGGCAGGGGGCGTTGCGATGGTGGGGGCTGCGTTGGCTGCGACTGTGCCGGTGTAAGAGATGTTGTCGAAGACGGCGGTGGTTGCCGTGCCGTTGTTGTGGGAGCAAACCGCTAGGCCGACGTAGGCGGTTGCGTTCATGGCGATGGTCTGGGTAGCGCCGGTTTGAGTCCAGGTGACGCCGTCAACAGATCGCCAAGCGGAGAAACTGTTGCCACTGCGTATCACGCGCACCCAGTACGGCGCGGCCAGGCCGGTGATCTTGGTCTCAGCAGATGCGCCGTTGGTGGCGCTGCGATAATCAAGATTGATGCCGTTGGTGGCGGTGACCAGTGAAGAGACTTCCTGACTGCCGGCGGCGAGGGTGCTGCGAATCATCACGCCGGCTTTGGCGTTGGTGTTGGTATTGGCCAGCGAGACAACGCGGGCAGTGATGGTGGCGTTGCCGGTGATGGGAACGTAAGCCATCGTGAATTGGTCGGCTGTCGTATAAATATCGAGACCGCCGCCAGTCATCGTGACGACGCCGGCAGATTCGGAATAGCTGCCGGCAGGGGAGGGACTGCCGATATCGGAGTAAGCGGGGAACGTTAATGCGGGCTGCGTGAGGGCGACGTTGTCGAAGGTCGCGGTGGCGAGCGTGCCGCTGCTGTGGGAACAGACGGCAAGGCCAACGTAGATCGTGGCGTTCATCGAAATGGTTTGGGCGGTGCCGAAGATCGTCCAGGTTGTGCCGTCGGTTGAACGATAAGCGGTGAAACTGTTTCCGCTGCGGACAATGCGAAGCCATTGCGGCGGCGCGGTGCCAGAGCCGGAGGCGCCAGCGTTTTGCGCGGCGCTGGCTCCAGCGCTGGATCGATATTGATATTCAACGCCGCTGGTTATGGTTGGAGTAGAAAAGAGGAACGCGTAGGCGCTGTTGGCATCAAGAGTATTGCGAAGCATGATGCCGGATTTGGTTGAGACGTTGGTATTGGTTTCTGTGGCAACGCGCGCGGTGATGGTGACATCGCCGGTGAGCGGTAAATACACGTAATGGAATTGATCGGCCGTGGTCCAGACATCGGTTCCAGAACCGCTGACGGTGTAAACGCTGGTGCTACCGTTGAAAGAGGCGCTGCCGGCTGGTGTGGTCGCGCCGATGTCTTGCTGGGCGTTGAAGATTCCCATGGATTGTACGACGACGATTGCGGTGGCCGACAATGTGCCAACCGTGGCGCGCACAATGGGATTGCCCGAGCCGGAAGCTGGCGCGGCGTACAAGCCGGTCTGATCGATGGCACCAATGCCGCCGGAGTCGATGGACCACACAACGGTGGATGGATGTTGCAGGGGCATACCAAATTGATCGGCCTGCGCGGCGTAGAACGATTTTGTGCCGTTGTTAGATAAGACGACGGCTGACGGAGTGATCGACAGACCGGTCGGCGTTTGGACGACGGTAACCGTGACGTCGCTGGTAACGAACGCGCCGCTGGCGTCGCGGATGAAGACGCGGAAAGTGTAAATGCCCGCAGCGGCGAATGTGGCGGCT
>DATAPK010000362.1:0-3368 GCA_036265245.1 Tepidisphaeraceae bacterium
AACAGACTTTGCTGCCAATTCAGCTTGACGTTCATGCCTGCAATGATATCCACCCGACCTACAGAATGCTCTAGCAACCTTGGCGGTCTAATCGAAAAACCAAATTTGAATGAAACGAATTTAATTCGGGGTAGATCCGTCGAAATATTGTAGACGAAACATTATAGTTCAAAAACTGAAATGCAGTTAATCATTTGGGCCCAGACATCTTTGTAACAAAAAGGAAACGACAATGAAGTTCAATCAATCATGGCTCTGTGGAATCATCGTCGGTGCCGCCGCCATCGGACTCACCTCCACCCTCTTTCACCAAGCCCCCACTTTCGCCGCCGACACCCCCTCCGCCAAAACTGAATCAATCGCCGCCAAAGACATCAGCCTCGACCAGGCCCAAACTATCGTCACCGCCGCCATCGCAAAAGCCAAAGAGATCGACACCAAAATGGACATCGCCGTCGTCGACGCCGGTGGAAACCTCAAAGCCTTCGGCCGCATGGACGGCGCGTGGCTCGGCAGCATCGACATCGCTCAGAAAAAAGCCAAGACCGCCCGCTTCTTCGACATGAACACCGGCGAAATCGGCAAACTCTCCCAACCCGGCGGACCGCTCTATCAAATCGAAGTCTCCAACAACGGCCTCATCACCTTCCCCGGCGGAATCCCCCTCAAAGCTGCCGACGGAACCATCATCGGCGCCATCGGGGTCTCCGGTTCCACCGTCGACAACGACCACACCGTCGCCTCCGCCGGCGCTGCCGCATTAAAAGGCTAATGGAACAAACCCAAAGGAAACTAAAGGCGGCCCTCCACCTTTAGTTTCCTGCATCTCATATCCACCCAATCGCGCAGCGCCCAAAACGCCAAAAATCCTCCGCCAAAAATTATTTCTCTCTTCGCCCCTCCGCCAATAAGGTTTCCCTCTCCCCGCGCTGCGCCGCCGCGCTCATAACGATCGATTTGACGCAACATTTTTGGTTCAAAGCGCTTCGGCGGGGTTGGAAACGAAGATAATATTTCTGACAGGGAGGGTTTTTTTAGTTTTCAGGCGATGCGCTTTTGGACACAGCGATTCGACTTGGCAAGGCAGTCCCTTTAGGCCGTTGAATTTGTCCGCTATCATCATCGCCTATGAAAGATCCTCGTTACACACAGCTTGCGGAAGTTCTGGTTCATCATTCAGCCCGGGTGAAAAGCGGCGATCGGGTTTTGATCGAAGCTTTTGACATTCCCGCTGATTTCACGGCCGTCTTGGTTGAGACCATCGCCGCGGCCAGAGGGTTGCCGATGGTCAGCACGTATCAGCAGCAGGTGCAGCGGGCGTTGTATCGGGCGGCATCCAACGAGCAGATGAAATTTATTGGCCAGATTGAGCGAAAGCGGATGGAGGGAAGCGATTGCTACATCGGCATTCGCGGCAGCCACAACATCGCGGAAATGAGCGATGTGTCGAAGGACAAGATGGCGATGTACGAGAAGTTTTGGTGGACGCCTGTGCATCAGGAGGTGCGGGTGCCGAAGACGCGTTGGGTGGTTTTGAGGTGGCCGCACGCCGCGATGGCGCAGGCGGCGGGGATGAGCACGGAGGCGTTTGAGGATTTTTATTTCGACGTGTGCGCCGCTGTCGATTATCGCGCGATGGAAAAGGCGATGCGCCCGCTGGGTGATTTGATGCGGAAGACGGATCGCGTGCATATCAAGGGGCCGGGGACTGATCTCAGTTTTAGTATCAAAAACATCGGCGCGATCGGGTGTTTTGGGCAGCGGAATATCCCGGATGGCGAACTGTTTACTTGTCCCGTGCGCGATAGCGTTAATGGTGTTATTCAATTTAACTGTGAAACACTCTATCGCGGCACGATCTTCAATAACATCAGGCTTGAATTCAAAAACGGCAAGATTGTCGATGGCACGGCGGGCTCCGAATCGATGACTGAAAAGCTCAATGAGATTCTGGATGCTGACGAAGGCGCGCGTTACATCGGCGAATGGAGCCTGGCGTTTAATCCGCAGATCCTCAGTCCGATGAAGGACATTTTATTCGATGAAAAAATCGCCGGCAGCTTTCACCTGACACCAGGCCAAGCCTACAAAGAGGCCTACAACGGCAACGATAGCCAGATTCACTGGGATATGGTCTGTATCCAGCGCAAAGACTACGGCGGCGGGGAGATATATTTTGATGGGAAGCTGATTCGCAAGGATGGGTTGTTTGTGCTGCCGAAGTTGAAGGGATTGAATCCAGATAAGCTGGGGAAGTGAATGTTTTTAAGCTGGCGGCTTGATCTGATTGATCCGCTCAAAATCATCACGCGCTTTGGACATCGCTAAATCCCCAAGGCTCGGCATCATTGCATTCATCGCAAGTAACATGCGCGTCAGCGGACTCGACCAGACTTCTCGCTTTGGTTTCTCGATTGCGCGAACCATTCCGCGGACAACGCGATCTACAGAATGGCGATGCAAACCTTTGCCCGGCGCATCGATCAGGCGGCCACTGGTGTTTTCTGCGACTTGGAAGAATTCGGTTTGCGTTCCGATTGGATGAACGCTTGTTACCGCGATCCGGCTTGGCTTCAGCTCAATGCGCAGTGCTTCGGCAAGGCTCAATTGGGTGGCTTTGGTTGCAGAATAAGCGCCAACATACGGCAGCCCGCGACGTGCGGCGGCGGAGGAGATGATCATGATTTGGCCGCGATAACCGTCTCGGAGTTTTTGTTTCAGCATAATTGGGACGGCCGGGCGAATGCAGTCGGTTGTGCCGAATACGTTGGTCTGAAAGATCTGCTGGAATTCTTCGGCTGAGGTTTCGCTGACTGAACGAAGGATTCCATAGCCGGCGTTGCAGACGAGGGTGTCGATTCGGCCTAGATGTTCGGATGATTTGGCGATCAGCATCTCGCAATCTTCGCGATGGGCGACATCCGTTTGCACGCAAAGATGTTTGCCGCCGAGACTGGCGTTGAGTGCTTCGAGTCGATCGATTCGTCGCGCGGCCAGAACGAGTCTTGCCCCTTTTTCGGAAAGAGATTGGGCCAGTGCCATGCCGATGCCGGCGCTGGCGCCTGTGATGACGATGGTCATATCGCGGATCGTTCTAGCCATGCTATGATTGTGGCGGGAAAGAAGCCGTTATGCCATGTTGATCGACGTAACTTTGAGCAACCGGTTTTGATTAGGAATCGATTAAATGCATCCCGGAGAGATGACCAGGATCAACGTGACTTGGCAATTAGCTGGGGTGATCCTGGCGATTTTTGTCGGCTTGCCATGTTGCGTGTTGATTGTTGCATTTGCGATGACAAAGGAGAGAACTCCGACGCCTGTCTATGCCGTTACCGGATCGCTGGCAGCGATAACTCTCATCTGGG
>DATAPK010000363.1:0-20322 GCA_036265245.1 Tepidisphaeraceae bacterium
ACCCAATCCCCAACCCGCCGCCAAGCTCGGCCATGCCGATCGATTTAATCCATTCCGCCGTCGAAGGCCGCCGCACCAAAATCGTGTCGCCAACCTTAAGAGAGCCCGCGGCATTTAGTTGCAAGCGATTAGAGTTCACCGGCAAATACGTGTCGCTAATAGCGAGAGAAGACGAACCAATTTCCCGATCATTTTTCCCCACGATCCTGATCAAAGTGCGACGATCAAAACCCGTGGCCACAAGTTCCGTTCCACTATCACCAGTCCCACTGCCGCGCAAAACAACGCCGGAGGCGCTGATGTTAATCGATCCCGCAATATCAAATCGGCCAGCCAAAAGCAGCACCGCGCCGCGCTGCTCCGCCGGCAAAGATGCCACATAATCAATCGCCGCCTGAATGCGCTGCGTATTGTCCCCCGCCACCGGGGCAACGGTGATCCGAACCGGAACATCAGGAATCGCCGCATCCCCTCCGTGATATCCCGCATACGAAAAATCCGGCACGCGGTTGCCGCGATCATCCGCGCTATAAACAAGCTTGCGATCCTTCCCCTGCGAAACCACCGACACCGGCTGCTTCGGCGCCGCGCCCAGCGCCGTGCCCGCCAGCACCAACATCAGCGACAACCAAACACGTCGTCCAATATGACTTCCAAATTCATTTCCGTTCATGTAATCGTTCCCATCACTCGCGATAATGTCGTGGAATGTGCGATTCGTCGGTTCCCGGCAAAGACGCTCAATCCCGCGTCTCGCCCAAACTTTTTGCCATCGCGATCCCACAAGATGGCCACATCCCGGCCGTGGTATCGCACGCCGTCCAAACAGAACCAATCCCACGATTGTTCCGGCAAAAGCGGGTCGATTTCAATTGTATCATCCTCGCGCGGAACAATCCCAACCAGGCCCCCAATCACCAGATCCGCAAAAGTCGAATGATTGTAATACCGGCTACGCGGATTATCCCCTTTCAGCCACTCGCCGCTCTTTTCATCCAGATATTCGCCGATGTAAGGCCTGCCGTTCATCTGATGGCATCGCGCATAAGTCCGCATCGCCTCCAGATAATGGCCGCGATTCACAAATCTTTGTTGATAGCCGCGAAGCACCTTCGCCAGCGCCCCAAGCGTTTGCGAAGTGGCAAACGGCCACACCGCGCCATCCCACTCACATTTACCCACGCCATGCGATCGAAATTTCGCATGCCTCCGCTCCGCCGTCGTGATCCCAAACGGCGCCCAAAATCCCTGCGGATCGATCAGTTGCCCCCACGCCTCTTCACAACCCGCCTCGGGCAAATTAAAGCACCACGGGATAAAGCCAATTTCCTCGCGCGCATCCGAAAGACCATCTTCATCTTTCTGCGCCTTAAAGAACTTCGCCCCAGAATCCCAAAGCCGTTCATGCACAAGCCGTTTAAGCGAAGATGCTTTTTCGCGAAACGCCAAAGCGATCTCATCCTTGCCCGCCATCGTCGCAATCGCCGCAATCGCCAGCGCGTTGGCATACATATAACTATTGATCGTCGGCCGCGCGTTTTTGTGCTTTCGCGATCCCGTAATCGATTCTTCCATCCCATCCCACACATCAAACTGCCAGAACAAACCATCCGGGCCAAGCTTCTCATTTTCCCACGCCGCATAATCCGCAATCAAATCGTCAAACAGATCCAGCAAAATCGCTTTGTCGCCGGTAACGAGATATCGCTCATACATCGCCGCTTCGATCCAACTGCTATACCGATGAAACCGATATTCCGGCTTCCCTTCGTTGCTCCGAAACCAGAAGCGCGTGTATTCATCCAGAAAAGATTGATCCCGCAGCCATCGCCCCTCCGCCAGGTGATGCCCCGTCGCGCAGCTAATCGAATTAAACGTCCCCGCGTGCCGCACCGGCTCGATAAACTCCGTCACAATCAGCCCCGCCGGCGTCTGCTTGATATGCTTGCGAAAACTCCACCACCGAAAGTAATAAATCTCCTCGATCGTGCTGTCCGGGCAAGCAAACAGCGGAACATTCCCCGCCATCCACTCCCACGCCCCCGCGTTAGAAATCAGATTCACCACGCCTTCAGGTTCCATCGCATTGAAGCGCTCGACATAATGCCTGAATTGGTCAGCGTGTAAAATCGGCATGAGAATCAATGACCCGCCAGCTTCGCATCGCGTCGCGCCACCGAGGCGGATTGCGGAATGACCCCTAAAACAACAAAACTCCCCTCGCCATGCAAATCCAAAGTGTGTCGCCCCGCATCAAACTTCATCGCATAAATATTCACTGCCGGCAGATGGCTGATCGTCGCCGCGTTCTGAATCAGCGGCTCCGTATCACCTCGCTCCACCGCCTGCGCATCCGTTTCCAGATTCGGCGGCTGCAACCACCCCGCATCCTTCGATTGCACATATCCAACCAGCACTTTCACCGGCTCGACCGTCTCAAATTCCACCGGCACATATTTCCCGCTCTTGAAACGAATCCCCGTCAATCCCTTCAACTCCGGCGCGAGCGCTTCAATCGTATCATCTTGATCCGTAAACACGCGCTCGCCCACTTTCACATCATAAGTCTCTGCATCTTTGCCAATAACTGTAATCGATGCCTTCGCCAGCGGTTGAACATCCACCGCCTGCTCCCCGCCCGTTTCAATCTTCTTCTGAAAATCCGCCAACTCTTTCTCATAAACCGGCAAAACCTGCGACCAAAGATAATTCGCCGGCTTCCCATCCACGCCGCCCACCACCGGAATCCTCCGCTGGCTCGTCTGCATCGAGTTGGCGTATCGATATGTGTTTTCCGTCAGCGTCGTCAGCGCGCGATAATGCTCCACGCTCTCCGCCAAAAACGTCGCCGCTTTTTTCATGTCCGCGATGTCATGGCTGTGCGCAAACCGCAACACCAGCATCGCCGCGCTTGCTTTCGCCGCATAAAACTCCGACATCGCCCGGATGCAATGCACATCATTCTGCAGCCGATGATACTCATCCTTGTTTTGCGTCACGCTCGCCCCCGCCGCATCAATCTCCTCAACCGCCTTCTTCGAAAAATCCAAAACCTCTTTGATAATCTGCGGCGGCGTCTCCCCCACATGCGGCTGATGCGCCCATTCCCGATCCACATATTCCTGCAACCGCTCCCCCGGCGGCGACTGCGATTCCCACAACTCCTCAAACGCATGATATTTGTCCGGGTTCGTCAGCTCATCCAGCGTCATCCCCAGCGACATTGTTTGTCGATTCCCCTCCGTGATCCCAAAGCGCCGCAGGATGCGCGGCGCACATTCGCCGGAATCAATGTATGCCGCCAGAATATTCGGCGCGGCTTCTTTCGACCCGTACATGTCCGTCAATCGCCCGATCCAATACGCATGGTCCGTCGCATCATCGATATCCGGGTTCCACGAATATCTCGCCCACGCCTCAAACCAGATCCAATCCCGCTTCCACTGCTTCAACGGCGGATCAACCTCATCCGGCGAGTCCGGCCAATTCCAATAAAACAGCGGATACAAATGCAAACCCTTCGCCCCCAGCCGATCCCGCCCCGCCTGCACGCATTTCTTGATGAAGTCCACATCCCCATATCGAAACGGCTCAAGGTTCGCCAAAACATGCACGTTCATCACGTGTGTCGATCCGAGCTTGCTTAAATCCAACGCAATCTGCTGCCGCTTGCCGCGCGGTTCCCACGTGGTCAGTGATTCCCCGTTGAACTTCGCTTCGGTGTAAATGTTTTTATAAACCTTCAGCGCGTCGGCCATATAAAGCCGCAGATCGGTCGCATGGTCGCGAATCACAAACGGCGGCTCCGCCGTCAACCCCGCCTCCTTCATCCCGTCATGAATCCCCGGCAAAATCACATCACACAGCCATTCCTTCTGATTCGGAATCCCCTGCAGCGCCTCGCCTAGGCAAGTCATCAGCCCCACATTCGGATATTGCTTCACAAACTCCGCGATGCTTTTCCGCGTGTAGTCCGCCGCCAGCGGATTCGGCGCCGCCAGTTGCGTCGCCATCCCGTTATGCTCCGCAAACGGCTTCGACAAAATGATGTTGTAAAACATCTGCACAACCCAGATGCCGCGCTTGTCTGCCTCACTCGTGATCCACCGGAACATCTCGGTGTTCTTCTGAAACACATCCTCCGGCACTTCCAGCGCATACGGATAATCCGGCAGCTTCACCAATGATGCGAACGGATGCCCGCTCCACAAATAAAGCGTGTTCATCCGATTGTCAGCCAGAAAATCCAGATACTCCGTCCAGAACTGCTTGTCATAAAAAAACGGAAACAACTCCGGCGTGTACGGATATTCATACACATGCCGCCCCGGCAAAATGTAAGTCTTCTGCATCCCAATGCACGGCCCACGAAGCTTGAACGCCGGTCCATCCGAAAAATGTACATCCCCCGGCAGCGTCTTCGATTCCGCAATCCGCCGCGCCAACTCCATGCACCCGTATAATTCTCCCGAATCATCCGATCCGGTGATGCGAATCGATTTGTCGGGATTGCTTTCAATCGAGAAATGTTCGCCGGCATCCCCCGAAACTTTAGTGACAACAATAGCGGGGCCAGTCATCGGAGAAGAATGCGTAATCGCCGCGTCGATGCCCGCCGACTTCATCGCATCGATCAATCGCTGCGCGCCATACTCCACCCGCGGCGCGGCTTTCGCATCGATCGAAATAGAAATCGTCTGGGCTTGAAGATGCGAAGCGGCCACTCCCCATAACACCGCTGCCAGCAGCGCCAATCGTGCTGTAAAACGGAATCTCACGACTCTCCGTAAATCCGCTCTTCTTCCTTGAACTGAACCTTGTCGCCTTCCTGCCGGCGAATGCGCAATGCAATATAAGGATTGCCAGGCAATTTGATCTTAGGCAGCCCTGCCGCGTGATAGCGATACGTGCCATCCTGCACGATCTTAAAAACGCCATTCGCCGGCGTAATCGTCATGTTCCACGTGTCGATAATCTCAACCCCAAACGCCATCCCCTCGCTCAGCCCCGCGCGCGGCAATTCAAACAGCCATTCCGTCGGGCGATCCTTGCCAAAATAAACCAGATAATATTCGCCCGCCAAACCCGCCGTCCGATGATCCTGCCATTTGTCGATCGGATCGATCCCCTGCGCCGGCGAACTATCCAGCACATCTTTCAAAAAAGTAATGCGCGCCGGACTTTTCCCATGCAGCTTCCCGCCGCGCGCCCACCAGATAATGTCCTGCTCGTGCCGATACGTCTCGCCATGCCCCACATACGTCCCCGCGATTGTTCCCTGCCAAAAGCGATGCACCATCTCTTCCGCGGGTAAGTCGCCCCATCGCTGCGGAATATCCCCTTCATATTTCACTTCGTCGAAAACAATCGGCTTGCAATAAACATCGCGATAAATTGCCGCCCGCCCAAAATCCTCAACCGCCGATCCATTCTGGATGCTCACATGCGTCACCCACGGCTTGTTGTGATCGTAAATCAGCCGTCCATTATGAATCGACCGCAAATGGTTGTATGGGTCAGCTTTCTGCACGACCTGAAAATACCGATCCCAATCCGCCGGCTTCTTCGCCTTCATGAAGTCGAACTCATTCGCCATCGACCACCAGACATTCCGAAACGCCGACAGCCGCGCGACGATATATTTCAAATAGCGATCATCGCTCGCTTCATCCATGCGATCGAATCCCCATCGCCCTTCGTCATAAGGATGAAACAAAATGATGTCCGCTTCAATTCCCAGATCGCGCAATTGGCCGATGCGCTTCTCCAAATGCTGAAAAAACTGCGGATGAAATCGCGTTGTATCCCACTTATTTGGCGGCGTCCCCTCAAACGGGTATCGATCCGGATCGTTCGAGTTGAACGCATAATTCTTCGGAAACACGCACATCCGCACCTTGTTAAACGGCGATTGCTTCAACGCCGCCAGCGTCTGCTCTTCCAGCACATCCCCTTGATGTGTCCACGCATAACACGTCGTGCCGATCTGCCGGTAAGGCGTGCCGTCCGCGTATGTAAAATGAAACGTATTCACTACCCGCACCGGCCCGTGATTCGCCCCCCGCGCCGCTGCCACTTCAAAGCTCCCGCTCTGCCCGTTCAGTTCCTTGCGATTGCTCCGCGTCTCATATCGCCACACGCCCGGCGCATCCGGCATGAATCGGATACGATAAACCCCTTCCCCATCATAAAACCCGCCCACATCAAAGCTTCGCTCCCCCTGGCTGAAGCGCGCACTGAGTTCCACCTCGACAAACGGATTGCCGACGGCGGGGCCTTTAAGCGTTATTTCGTAAAAATCCCACGTCTCAACCGGCACGTTCGATTTCCTCGCAACCTGGAGTTATCACATCATCCCTGCCAGCCAGTATCCAATACGGCGGCTCGCACGCGATTATCACCCAAACGCCCCCACAAAGCGATGCCCCAAAATCATAAACATCATCCCCGCCAAACACGCCTTTAGGAAAGACAACAACAGATAATACGATAAGTCGCTAGCCTCTTCTGACCAGCGCGCCCCCGCCCCCCTCCGCCCCCACCATTCCCCCTCTTCTCCCCCCAATACAAACAACTTCCCCCCAGCCGGCTTTAGACGCAAAAGCCGACAAAAGGTTTCTCGACGATGTGGGTGGAACTTCCCCCTCCCCCCTGACAAGTAACCCTCTACCTCACCGCCTTCACTTCAATCTGCCCAAGCATTCCCATATCCTCGTGAGGGATACAGATATATTTGTAAGTGCCGGGAATCGTAAATTGATGAGAATAAACCCCACCCGGCTTCACGTCGCCCGAATCAAACGCCTTCGCCCCTTTAGGCAGCGAAACGTCCTTTGCATCCGAAGCGCGTTTGGGATCAAACGTAACCGTATGAACATCCTTTGAAGGGTTTTCCCATCGCACCGTAGTGCCCACCGCCACCGTTATCGTCGCCGGCTCAAACGTCATATCGTTCGTCATCTTAATCGTCACCGTTCCATTCTGCCCTGACTCTGCGGGCTGCGTTGTCTGCGCGCAGGCATATGCAATACACAAAGCCCCGCATACTAAAAAAGCGGAAAATGATCGAATAAGCATGGCCAATCCCTAAAAAAAGCACGAGGGCGGACGGCCGTTTGCCGTCCGCCCTCAGTCAGGACAACGAGCTAAAACTTTCGCTCATTTGCTGTCATCTGCCGTGATCTCCGTCACCGCCATCTGATCGCCGGTACGCGTGCCGGTCACCTTCACCCGCAGGTTGTCTTCCTTCGTGGTCTTGGCCAAAAAATCCTTGGCCAACTTGTTGCCGTTGTCGTCAAACTTGATCAATTCCTTGCCACTAATCACGCCATACCCCGATTTCTCGCAGGCGTCCTTGGTCGCACAAGATTTCGGATGCGCCGCCGCTTCCTTCTCCGGATCATCCTTGGTCATCATCTTCCCAGCACATGCCTGATCGATGACCACCCCCGAAACAGTAGTCTGCTGGCCCGCATCCGCCCCTTTGGAGAATGTCGATAGAAATCCAAGCATACATACGATAACGATAGCCGAGACGAGAGTGCGCATAAGTAACTCCAGGTACAATAGTTGTAAAATCCCCTTTGATTTCCGCTGCGTATCGTAGTTCACATAAATATAAATTGTCAATGCCTATTTTGACTTATTAAATTCTGACTACAAAGAGTATGATCCAATGCAGTTTATGCAGCGGGCAGAATGGCATCAGCGTTTTTTCGATTCCACACGCGGCCGCGTGCTTCGCGCGCTCTGCGGCGCCGAACAAACCGTTAATGACCTCGCCGAATTACTCCAACTCACCGACAACGCCGTTCGCTCCCACCTCGCCGCGCTGGAACGCGATGGTCTGGTCCGCCAAAGCGGCCTGCGCCGCGGCACACGCAAGCCCAATTTCGCCTACGACCTCACCCCCGCCGGCCATCAGTTCTTCCCCAAAGCCCATGGCCCCGTCCTTCAAGAATTGCTCACCGTCCTCGGAAATGAACTCAGCGAGCAAAAAATCGAAGCGATTCTATCCGAAGTCGCGCTTCGCTTGTTCGCCACACACTTGCCTGGCATCGAAGACCAGCCGCCTGCCGAGCGAATCACCCGCCTGCTCGATGCGATGCGGCAGACCGGCGCGCTGAGCGATGTCCAACAGGAAGAAAACTTCGCCACCGTCACCGGCTGCAGTTGCCCGCTTTCCGATGTGGTGGCCTCCCACCCCAAAATCTGCGAAATCGCCGCCAACGTCCTAACCCAAATCCTCGGCCGCCCCGTCACCGAACACTGCCAACGCTCCCAATCCTCCCGCTGCTGTTTCCACATCGCCACAAACTCGTAACTTCCCTGGCCGGATAATGTCCTCGCCAAAACATGATATGATCTCCGGGCACAAGCATTTCGATTTGAGGCCAATCAGATGAGGAACCGCAAAAGGATAAGCATGGCCGTCGCTGAAGTGCTGGAACGGCGCACCCTCTTAGCTGCATTCGCCTCAATCGATTCCAACGGAATCCTCACCCTCCGCGGAACCGCCGGCGATGATTCCATCCTCGTTTCTCATTCTGGATCGTCGATTATCGTCAAGCTAAACTCGACCACGCGACGCTTCAACGCATCCGCTGTTAAGGCAATCTTCGCCAACGGCCAAGATGGCGATGACACTATAGAAATGCGCGCCGCGTTGCCATCCACTTTAGTCGGCGGCAGCGGAGACGACACTCTCATTGGCGGCCCAAGCGCCGATGACCTACGCGGCGGCTCCGGCGGTAATACCATTTACCCAAATACCAGCAATGATATTGTCGATTTCAGTGATCAGCCGCCCGTGACATTAATCAGTGCACAGGCCGATTCCCCAGCCTTGGTTCTCTATAACCCTTCGAAAGCTTCACAAGGCGTCAGCATTATTTCCAGCGTGCCATTCCGCATCCTGGGCACTTCCGGAAATGATAGTATTCGTATCGACTCCGAGGAGTTGGCCTATCCGAATGTCACCATTGACGGCGGCGGCGGAAATGACTCCATCTTTATTGATCGATATTCAACCGATGAAAGCGAGGATCAACCCATCGTCGCCGCCGGCGGTGCTGGGGACGACACCATCCGAATCGACAGTGATGCCCCGGCTTCCACAAGCGTACAAGGCGGATCGGGAAATGACCTGATCCAGATCGGCAAGATGGAACTCGCCGCCGACCCGAATGCCATCAACGGTGGGGCGGGGCAGGACACGATGGACCTTTCCGCTCTTGATATCGACAGTGTTGCTCAAAAAATTTATCGCATGGGGCCGGGCGTCGAAACGTTCATCGGCTCCAGTGGAAACGGTGAATCCAGCGGCGATCCGCCGGACTCAGACTACACCGTCATTGGCAACGATCTGAACAATCAAATCTTCGTGCCGAACCAGGTGACGGTTCAAGGCATGGGCGGTGACGATCTCATCGCCTGCGAGGATCGGGATGGATGCGTTCTGTCCGGCGGAAATGGGAACGACACATTGATTTCTGGTCGAGCCAGCACGTTTATAGGCCCCCAGACGGGAAACACTTTGATCGGCGACGAAGGAAAAGACACCGCCGACTATTCTCGTCAGTTAGTTCTAAAATATGACTTTAACAACAACGAATTCGTATCCTGGGCCTTCTCAACCGTCGTCCAACCTCTGCGCATCACCCTCGACAACAAGGCCAATGATGGAATGATTGGTCAGAACGACAACGCCAAATCCGATATCGAAACTGTGATCGGCGGATCAGGCAACGACTTCATTCAGGGAAACCCTTCCAACAATAATCTCATCGGCGGCGCCGGCCTTGACACCCTCTGGGGCGGCCCGGGAAACGATATCCTTCACGGCGGAAAAGGAAAAGACAAACTCTACGGCCAGGCCGGCGCGGACACGCTTTACGGTCAAACCGGCAACGACTCACTCGATGGCGGCGCTGGCGCCGATCGGATTTTACCCGGCGATGGAAATAACACCGGCGTGCTCGACGTCGCCACCGACGTCTTGGACTACACGGACGCAACACCCGGCGATTTCGCTCTCTTTGCTGATGGAAATGCTCCAGTCAAAAATGTCCTCGTAAACCACGCTGCCAACGCAGATGGCCCATTCTCAGCCGACGACTTTGCCCTCACCGATGCTTCAGCAAAGCCGCTTCAATTCTTTGCAACCGCCGGAAGCGACAACATAAACGGAACGCTTCCCTTCGATGCCGCAATTCACGGCGGCGCGGGAGACGATTTTCTCCAGGTTTCCAATGACGGTGAAACAGGGAAGGTCAGCCTGTTCGGCGACGCGGGAAATGATTTTCTCCAGGCCAAAGGTGAAGACTTCTTTACCGCCTTCGGCGATGGCGGGCCGGGCGATGATCACTACGAATTCTTCGACTCCCACGGATTTGTCGGATCATTTATCGACAGCGGAGGCGGCCAGGATACGTTAGGGCTCGACATTTCCGGAGACGTCACTGGACAATTGGAAGTCACCGTTCCTTCCGGGATCGAATCTTGTAGCGTGGGAACGGGCTCTGATGATCTGGCGATCGTGTTAATCGGTAATTCTCTCGACAACGATTTATCTGTCGAAGACAGAAACCCCGTAACCATCCTCGGCGGCGACGGCAACGACACGCTTTCAGGAACTTCCTTGACCGACTCCCTCAACGGCGGCAATGGCAATGATCTGCTTACCGCTAAAAACGGAATCAAAGACGCCCTCGACGGTGGCGCCGGCTTCGACACCGCCTCCCGCGACAATGGCCCGGATGTTTTTGATTCCGTCAAAAATATCGAAAAATTCATCTCATGATTTTTCTGGGATGACCAATGTAATTACCAATCCCGCATCATTTCGTTATTTCCCGTCCCACCCAACCAACGCCCCGTTCGCGTGTCAAACCCAATGACCTTCTGGTTAACCGTTAAAAACATCGATCCAATGAACCACGACCCGAGCCCAGAAAGAACGAAACCAAAAATCCTCTTTCCCCCTTCGTGTCTCTGCACCTTTGTGCCGCTACGTCACCCCGTCCATTCGCGCAGCGCCGCCGCGTGCAAAAATCCGTCCGCCAAAAATTCTTTTCCCCATTTTCCAAACGCCAGCACGGTTTCTTCTGCCGGCGCTACGCCAAACGTGTCCGCCGCGCGCAACAGCACCGTTAGATATATGGAGATGTGCTTTCCATTCGGAAGACGAATCAACCCCCTTGGCTTCCCCACGATTCCCCAAAATTCCCCATCGCACGCGTTCGTCTCAACTCATCCACAGGCCCGGCCAAAAGTTACGCGCTCCCCAATCCAAATCATGGGGATATACTCAACCCCGCTCCCGGATCGCCAGAACTGCTCAACCGGGAAAAAGGAACAACCTCTATGAAAGTCCAGTCCTGCCTTTGCTCCATGATTTGCATCGCGGCCCTCGCGCTGCTTTTTGTTCCCGCCGCTTCCTTTGCCCAGCCCGCCGCGCCGGATGATTCCGCACCCGCCAACGCCGCCGCTCCCGACCAACCCGACAAGCCGCCTCTGACCGCGCCCGAGCTCGAACAGCTCGTCGCGCCCGTCGCGCTCTATCCCGATTCACTCCTCACGCAGATGCTCATGGCCTCGACGTATCCGCTGGAGATCGTGGAGGCGGATCGATGGGTGAAAGCCAATCCAAATCTCAAGGGCGATGAGTTGGCCGCCGAGTTGGACAAACAGGATTGGGATCCCAGCGTCAAATCACTCGTCAATTTCCCCGATGTGCTGAGCATGATGAGCCAGAAGCTCGACGTCACCATCAAACTTGGCGACGCATTTCTCGGCCAGCGGCAGGATGTGATGAACGCGGTGCAGGTGCTTCGCAACAAAGCGCAGGCGGCGGGAAATCTGAAAAGCAGCGACCAGGAAAAAGTCGATGTCGCCGCCGCGACGCCTGCCGATCAACCAGTAGATACCGGCGAAATCTCCGCCGACCAGGCCCTGCCTCCGCCCCCGGTTGTGCAGGCGCCGCCTCAGGTCATCACCATCGAATCTCCCAATCCGCAAATTATTTATGTGCCGACATACAACCCCGCCGACATCTACGGCAGTTGGCCTTACGCCGACTATCCGCCGGTGGTTTATTACGTTCCGCCGCCCGGATACATCTGGCACCGCGGGCTTTTTTTTGGCGTGGGCATCACCTGCGGCCTGCCTTGGGGATACGCCTGGGGCCATTCCGATTGGCACCGCCACTCCATCGACATCGATATCCATCGCAACGTCACATTTAACAATCACATCGATCGCGCCCGTTATCAAAAAGATTTCGTTCGCGCGAATCCGCGCTTTAGTGGCGATCGCGGGGTATGGCGACACGATCCCGTGCATCGCGGAGGCGTTGCTTATCCCGACAGGCGGACACAGTTAAGATTCTCCGCCGAAAATTCAGCGCGTCGCACCGCCCGGGAGCGAGAGCAATTCCGCGGACGCGAAGAAACGATTCGCGCCGAAACCGCCCGCGATCTGGCCCACGCTGAGCCCGGCCACGCCGAGGCAGGACGCGCCCAAGCCGCCCATGCTGAAGCGGAACGCGCCCAGGCGGCTCACGCTGAAGCAAATCGTGCCCAAGTAAATCACGCTGAAGCCGAGCGCGCGCAAACCGCCCATGCCCAGGAGCAAGCGCATGCTCAGCAGCAAGCCCACGCCGAGCAGGAACGCGCGCATGTCGAAGCCGAGCATCGCGCCGCCGCGCCCGCTCCGGCTCCAGTTCAACGCGCTCCGTCCGGTGGTGGCCCCGCGTTCGGCGGCATGGACCGCGGCGCAAACGTCCACGCCGACAGCCAGCGCGGCGCGGTCAGCCGCCAACGCATCGTCTCCCATCCGCCTCCGCCGCCGCCTCAGCAACAACGACGACGTTGATCGATTTCTCAGCTTTTGAATTTCACCGTGAGGGCACATTTGCAGGATCGATATATGAAACTCACCCAACTTTGCTTCTCTCCCAGCCTCGCGATGTTCATCCTGATCTCGCTCGCCGCCGGCTGCGCCACTCAAAAGCAGGCGACATTCCCCTCGCCGAATGATGCCGTCGATGCGATGGTGAAAGCCTCCCGCGCGCACGACACCAGCGCGCTGCATCACATTTTCGGCCCCGACGGCGATTCACTCATCTCCTCCGGCGATAAAGTCGCCGACAACAACGCCCTCGATCGCTTCGTCAGCTCGTATGACGAAAAGCATCAACTCGTTCCGTCGGGCAGCGGCAACATGACGCTGGTCCTGGGCAAGAACGATTGGCCGATGCCGATCCCGCTCGTGCAGGCTGAAGCCCAAAGCCGCTGGCGTTTCGACACCGCCGCCGGCAAGGATGAAATCCTGAATCGTCGCGTCGGCAACAACGAGCTCGCCGCCATGCAGATTTGCCAGGCCATCGTCGATGCCCAAATCGAATACGCCCAGCGCGATCCCGACGGCGACGGCGTCCCCGAATATGCCCAACGATTCCACAGCGAACTCGGCAAGAAAAACGGCCTCTACTGGGAAACCAAAGCCGGCGAACCCGACAGCCCGCTTGGCCCGCTCGTCACCGACGCCGCCGAGGAAAGTTACACCCACGTCCCCAGCCCGCGATCCCAGCCCTATCACGGCTATTATTTCCACATCCTCAAATCGCAAGGCCCCCACGCCCCCGGCGGCGCGATGGATTACATCATCAACGGCAACATGGTCGGCGGCTTCGGACTCATCGCCTACCCCGCCGACTACGGCAACAGCGGCGTGATGACCTTCCTCACCAACCACACCGGCGTCATCTACCAGCAAGACCTCGGCGACGACACCGAAAAAACCGCCAAAGCCATCAAATCCTACGACCCCGGCCCAGGCTGGACGGTGGTGGACGAGAAGAAGTGAACGATGAATAATGAAGACAACAATGGGCTTTGCGGATGTGGCGGGCTGAGCTTCCAACTCAATCGTTTTGTTTTCGTTCATGCCTCTGCATCGAGCGAGAATGAGCGCGGTCGCCAGCCCGTCACAGAGCCGTTTTGAAGAGGCAACGCCGAAGGAGATCGGGGGCAATTTCAGGGCAGGAGCCAAAAGTAACGGCCCAACCAATCGCTAAGTTTTGGTCGGGCCGTAACTTGTCTATATCAAAAGACTTAAAACGGAGAGGGGGAGAAACAGGAGCCGAACTTCCGTGAGGTTCGTGACCCGCGATCTCACCGCCGCCAGCCGCGTTTTCGCATCGTTTTAGCATCCCTTCAAGCGATCCCGTACTGCGTATTCGTTCCGATTCGTTACTGCTCCGCAGGACAGTGCGCAGGACAGCGCAGAGTCGGAGCGTTGAGGCGAAGTGCAGTCGTACCGTGCCCGCCATTTGTCGCCAATCAATTCGAGACGCCGAGACCTTGGCCGCGCTGAAGGCCAAGGTCAGGCCGCGAGACTGCGCATCGGCGAGCGCGCCGTTGGAAAGCCCGATTGCTTTCCAGTTTGCGGCCCCTCCATCGGCTCATACCCTTCCGTCGATTGGCTGTCTCACAGGCCGTTGACGCAGAGCCTCGGCGATGCAAGACATCAACGTGATTTCGCTCGATCTGACAGGCCGTGACCTATCGAGCCTGACGAACAAACAGCAGGCGGTCTTGGCCGCGCCCGCCGACAATCTGCCTCTGGCTGCGAGTGTCGAAGTTCTTGCCGAGATAATCCGAAGAAGTGTAAATCAGCGATTCGCATTCCGTGTTCCAGATGATGCGAGGCTGCTCGCTGTGTGGCATCAAGCTGGCGCGGCGGCAGTCGTCTCGACTTATTGGCGGCGGAAGCTCGCCCATATCGATATAGTCATCGCTCAAGAAGCAGATGTTACCCAACTGGTGTTGGTTGGCGTTCCATTCCGCGACACGGAAATTGAAGCGATCCGACAGCGACCGCGCCCGCTTCTGGTGCGATGCCGAGTGCGGATGCGCGTTCCAGCCATCGCGGAAGTCTTGGGAATGATCGGTTACGTGCCAGCGATGCTGGACGCCGCGTCCGCGCATTCATGACCCGAGTTTCCGTTGAGGGTCGCGCAGGGGTGCCCGCTAATTTCGTGCATCGTGGACAACTCGGTTAGGATCGTGCCCAGAATTCACGGGAAGGGAAGGGCATGCCAGCAGCCGATACGCATTTGAAAACCGCTCCAAAGATTGAGTCGAGCGATTTGTCCTTGGGCGATCTGTTCAAGGACTTCTATTCCGTTCCTGACTTCCAACGTGAATATGTATGGGAGGAGGAGAATGTCGAGAAACTGCTCGAAGATGTCTACGACGAGTTATACGTCGAGGACGGGCACCTGTCCGATGGCCCCGAGTATTTCATCGGTAGTATCGTCGCCTGCCCCGATGGCAAGGGTACGCTCCAACTGATCGACGGCCAACAACGGCTGACCACGATCTACTTGACGCTTTGTGCGCTCCGCGATCATCTTGTGGAACAAGCGCAGAATCCACCCGATACGCTCAAGGGCTTCATCAAGTCGCTCAGCATGGACCCACGTACAGGCGAAGACGTTCCGAGATACCGACTCGCGCTTCAGTACGAAGACAGTCACGGCGTGCTGGAACAAATCGCAGAGGCAACGATCCCAACGTCGAATATACCAAAGACGACGGCCTCTGTAGGCCACATCGTAGTGGCCTATCAGACCATCAGACAGTTCTTGACGGTCAATTTTGGGGTTGAGACAGGCAGGGCCAAACAATTCTTCGCGGCGTTCATGTCACGCGTAAAGTTGATCCGCATTATTACCCCTAATCTCGCTCATGCCCTGAAAGTCTTCGAGACGATCAATGACCGTGGCATTGGCCTGAATGCCATGGACCTGCTGAAAAATCTGCTCTTTATGCGCACGAAGAGCACGGATTATCCAAAGCTCAAAGATCGATGGAAGTCACTGATCGATGTCATCAACGGATGCGGCGAAAAGCCACTGCGATTCCTTCGTTACTACATCATGTCGCAGTACGAGATCGATTGGTCCAAGGGATTGCGCGAGGATGAGATTTACCAGTGGTTTGTTGAGAACAGTGGCGAAATCGGCATCAACTCTGACCCTCTCGGATTTGTTGCGCGATTGGTGATTAGCGCGGAAGCGTACGCGAGATTTCTCGAAGGGAAGGATACGCAGGGCGTTCCCATTCCGTACTTGGAGAATATCTCCGCGCTTGCGGGTGCAGCCGTCCGTCAACACCTGATCTTACTGCTCGCAGGCCAAAACCTGTCGCGCGACCTGTTCGTGGAACTGTGTCGCCAGATTGAGAATCTGTTTTTCTGCAACTTGATAACAAGAGAACCGACCAAAACATTTGAGCGCAATTTCGCCCGATGGTCGTCAGAGTTACGGCAGGTCAAAGACTCGGCAGGGCTAAAGGCGTTTACCGACAAATATTTCGCCCCCGATCTGGCATCCCGCGCAAGGGAATTCGACTTCGCCATCAGCGAGCTTACGCAATCTCGGATACAGCAGTATCGCCTTCGGTATATCTTGGCGAAGCTCACCCAGCACATCGAGCAGCAAGCATGGGGCAACCCAGCGCATGCGTCTCTGAACCAATACATTGAGGGAGCCGTTCACATCGAACATATCTTGCCGCAAACCCCGACGCCTGTCGTACGCGCTGCCTTCGACAAACCAGACGAGTACGAATCTTGGGTCGAACGATTGGGGAACCTGACGCTCTTGGAGAAGACGATAAATGGATCGGTGTCCAATGACGCTTATTCGGCGAAGAAGCCAGGTTACGCGCAGTCGTCTTTCTTGCTCACAAAATCCCTTGCGTCGAAGCCTAACGTTGGGGTCAACACGCAACTAAATCGGGCGGTCAAAGACCTGCTTCAATTCGATGAGTGGAACTCATCAACCATCGTGCGAAGGCAGCAGATGCTTACCAGTTTGGCGAGACGAGTTTGGATGCCCGATTTGGCCGATTCCGCAACTTAGCCTCACTCTTAAAGGAAGGATGGGCTGTGCCACCCGAGTTCAAGTTGCGTGGATGTTCCGAAGGCGTACGACTTTGACTTTTGGTGAGCTTACACTGTCTTTTGCAGGTGGCTGGCGGATGAGAATCGCCTGACGATGCGAGTGCTGGATCGCGCGATGTGGCAATTCAACAAAGAGAACCAGCCGCCTGGACCATCGGCAGGTCGGTCTGCAAGAACGTCCAATTCAGCATCGATGTTGTCATAACGAGGAAATTGATGTCCGTGCCCGACGAACAATCGTTCGCCCGAGAGTGCCAAGTCGAACGCACCCCGTTACAGCTAAAGCGATGGGCCGACGAGCAGCTAAAGCAGATCGGCAGTACGCAAGTGGGCAAGTCGGCGATCCGTCTGCGGCGCGGTATCGCAAAGCAGTTTATCGAGGAAGTCTACCCACTCGGTTTGTGGGCAAGTCGCGTGTACGGCGACAGGCAAGATATTCGATGCAAGCCCGTCCTTGGAAATCAGTCCTACGATGCCGTTATCACGGACTGCGCAACCACTCCGCATCGCGAGTTCCGCATTGAGATAACGCAGGCGATGGAGGGCTACGATGATCACCTACGAATGGAATACATGGAGCGGCATGGCGGTGTCTCCATGATCGGAAAGCCGCAACGAAGCGGAACAAGAGCCGACCGAAAGATCGATGTGCCTTTCGAAGCCGCAGGCCACGGGACTCTCATCGGACGGGCTGAAGAACAGGTTCGCAGCGCGCTGGCAAATAAAGCTGTGAAGGCGTACGCGCCAAACACGTCGCTCCTCGTCATGATGGAAGACGCATACTATGAGTGGGACGGCGACTTTTCAGACCTCGACGCGCTTTTGCTGGACTGGGCCAAGAGCGGCCAATCGCAATTTGATGCCGTCTATGTCCTTGGTTGGCACGGCAAGGTCGCTGTTGCTGCTTCCGTCGCCAACGGCACATGGACGATACGGCGACTTTAGCGTCATCACGAGCGAGGCGTTTTAGTTGTTCGAGGAACTTCGTACTCAATTCCATGCTTGTGGTACTGCTTGGCGTTCTCAAAGCCCGCAAACTTACGGCCCATTCTTGCGGCCAAAGCGCAGGTAGTCCCGCATCCTGAAAAGATGTCCACTACCGTATCCTGCATGAAGGTGTAGAGCAGGATCAACCGCCGTACGAGTTCGTCGGGAAATGCTGCCCTGTGTTTGGTTAGATTGCGATGCGCGGGCGAGATACACCACAACTGCATTGAGAGCCCGTACTGTTCTTCGGGAACGAGATCGATGAGTTGTTCTTCTGGTACGTCGGCTGTCTCTGGTGCTTTCTGGACCTGCTCCTTCGCCCAAATGCACACGTACTCGGTATCGTTATTCACCCGATGGCCTGACGGACTTCCCTTTGTCCCCATCGCAGGTCGGATACCTACTGCATTCTGCTTAGCCCAGAACACTTCATCGACGTAGATCATGTCGATTGCATCGAGAATGTTCGCAAAGTCTCGTCGGCTGTCCCGCCGCACTGCGTTCCCGTCGCGCTGCTCTGCTGGGATATTGCAGTTGTCGAAGTTCACGATAAGTTTCCCGCCCTTCACAAGAACACGTTTACACTCCGTAAAGATGTCCGTCATCCATTTCAGATACGCAGGGTAGTCGCCGTCGTATTCGTAGTTCGGATACTTCACACCCTTCAACGGATACGGCGGTGAAGTAATAACGGCACTAACAGACGCATCAGGCAGCATTCGTAATCCCACCAAAACATCGCAATGGTGTACTCGCCCTAATACCGTGCCTGACTGCTTCGCCAATTCCTTGATCGCCTTATGCGCTCTGGGCAGATTTTGGACCACCCGCTTATGGTCCTGTTCTCGTTGAGCGTGCCTGCGAATGCCTCGATACGCCGAATGCGCCGTAATCTTGCCCGCCTGAACCAACGGTATGAACTCTTTGTGGCGGTAAACAGCGAAGGCTTCTTTTGCGGTCGTTTCCGAGCAGCCGACGATCTTTGCGAGTTGTACAGTGACTTTCGCCGTCTCGTCATCCGCGCCTGGGGCGACGGTCGCCCTACCCTGTCGTTTCTTGCTGGATAGCCGATCCTTGGCGGTTGCCTTGAGCGTTTCCATCAACTCATCGTTGCTGAGAAGCTGCGAGATTTTCGCAAAACTGTCGAAATGATGGCGCGTACCTTTCGCATGTTCCCAAACCCATTTTGCTGCCTCGCTTTTGGACGCGCATGAGACTTGCTCAACGGACGGGCACGGTATTTCCTTCCCTTCGGCGATCAACTCTTTACGGGCACGGTCGCGGTGGATGCCGTCCAGCAAAGTGTTCGTCTCGGCCCAGATGACCAACGGGGCAATGATCTTGCCCTTCGTCCTGATTCCTTCCTTGAGCGACTGATACTCCTCCGTC
The DNA here is from genome assembly GCA_036265245.1 of Tepidisphaeraceae bacterium. Classification (GTDB taxonomy): domain Bacteria; phylum Planctomycetota; class Phycisphaerae; order Tepidisphaerales; family Tepidisphaeraceae; genus DATAPK01. The sequence continues at coordinate 19,348 of DATAPK010000363.1, forward strand.
GTCAATGGCGGCATGATGGAGGCGAAAAACGGATCGATAGTGTAGTTGGGGTTCATTGGGGGTTCCTTTTGGAAAAATGAAAGGCGACGGCGCATCGTGCCACCGCCGCCTTTGCTGAAGCTGAGTTGTGAGATCGGTTAGACGCTACGGCAGTTGTGGATAGACAAAGCCGATGAGTAAGCCATCGATGTTGTCGCCTGGCGGCGTAGCATCGGTAACCGATCCATCTGGGCCCAAGACAATTGCGCCCGTACTTTCGTGTTTGAACTTTGGATTCTTGAGCCGATCCGCCTCAGGTAACTCGTCCGCGAGGTAGCTCCTTTGCTCGATGCAATCCTTGTAGACCTTCGTGACGACGAAGACCGACTTGCCACGGAATCCGCTTACCAAGTGTCGCTGGCCGTTCGAAAGTGCGACCTTCAAAGATCGCATCATCAGACCGCGTAGAAACTGCTCGCCGAACTCGGCGAGTGACTTGTCGCTGAAATGACGTTTGATGTTTTGCTTTCGCATGTTGTTCCTTTCAAACCAGAACGGCGACGACGCATGAGTTGCCGCCGTCGCCGTTCGTGGGATTGAGTTGTGACGTTGGGTTAGCCATTGAGTGCCGTCATGTAAGCGTTCCGACAGCGCTCAACGAAGTTGTCGGTAACGTTATGCAGTGCGCTCAAGTCAACGATGTGCAGACTGACGCCGAGCAGCACCCTGAGAACACGTGAACTCTTCTTCGGCGACAGCCATGATCCGCCGCCAAGTGATTGCCATGCGTTGACGATGGCTTCCCAATAGGTTGTCTCCCGATCTGGGTTCGCACAAACATTGAAGCTCTCGACCCATGCTCGCCGACTGCGGTCGGTCACGAATGGGCCAACCTTATCGTGGATCGCGTTGAGTCGAGTCCGCAGTTCGTCTGTAATGACACTGCGTACCGTCCAATCACACACGATCTGGTCCATGCGAACGGTCTGCATTGCC
>DATAPK010000364.1:0-4909 GCA_036265245.1 Tepidisphaeraceae bacterium
CGTTCGTGAGTGTTGTGCCCGTGTCGGATGAGCCGTTGAGGGTGTAGCCGGCGTAGACCGCGAGGATCGGTTTGGAGCCGACTTCCTCGGCCATCTGAAGATATTCATCCAGGCCCATGCCGTCGGTCGACCAGTAACCCCACGCGGAGTTCAAGTGCCCCGGGCGATCTTGCACCGGGCCGATCGTGTTAGACCATTCGAAGCGATCCGCGAAGGTATTGCCTTCGAGATAATTTCCGCCGGGCACGCGGAAGATCGCGGGCTTGAGCTGTTGCAGATATTGCATGAGATCGACGCGCAGATGATTGGCCGCATCTTGATAGGAGGGCGGATAGAGATATGTCGCGCCGAACCAGATGGTTTTGCCATTGGCGGAGGTGCTGTTGGTTGAGATGACGAAGCGGTTGGTGGAAGTGAGCGGCGCGCTCGCGTTCGTGGTGAGCGTCGCGATGTAGGAGGCCCACGCGGTGGTGATCGAGGGGATCGTGGCGGTTGCGTAGACGGTACCGTTGGTTGATTCCAGGTCTACAGTCAGCGAGCCGGTGAAACCGGAGGTGGCCTTTGCGTAAAACTGCACGGTGTACGACGTGGAGGGAGCGACGGCGATGCCGAAATAGCCGGAATTTGAAATCCCCGCGCGGGCGGAGGCGGAGACGCCGGAGGTGATCGTCAGCTTTCCCGATTTCGTGAGGGCACTGGTGGGGCCGGTGGTTGCGTCCGAGGCGAGGCTGTCGGTTACGCCGGTTCCCTTGACGGCGGACCAACCTCTCAATGCGCTCGTCGAATCGTTGAAGCCGCTATTGCGAACCTCGTCGTTGTAAATCCCGCCTTCAGCGCCGAAGTTGATGTCTTCCATCATGGCGCCGAAGAGATCGGGCGAGACGGTTGGGCCGGTGGTGCCGGTTGCGATGTTTACGGTCGAGGCAAAGGTGCCGCCGTTGCCGATGAACGAGGCGTCGGCGGCGCTGAGCGGAGAGTCGTAGAAATGGACATCATCGATATCGCCGTTCACCGCGTCTGTGCGGCCGCCAAACAGCCCGGCGCCGATGACGGTCGCGCCGGTGCCTTGCCAGCCGCCGCTGTAGGCGACGGAGGATTGGAAAATGCCATTGACGTAAAGCAGAAGCTGACCGTTCGCCACGTCGTTGACGCCGACGAGGTTGTACCAGACGCCGGTCGTGGGAGCGCCGAGCGCAGCGGCGGAAGAAAACGCCGCAGCGGTGCTGTCGGACGCGAGACGGGTGAAGGCGAACTTGCCGGTGTCGCCGCGAAGTTGGAGATAGAACGCGGAGGTGTTTACGCCATCAATCGAAGCGAATGTCTGAAATCCGCTGACGGAATTCAGATTGACCCAAGCGGATACCGAGAACGGCAGGGCGGTGTTGAGGACCGGCGCGGCGTTGGTGGCATTTCCGGTGACGGTGCCGTTTACTGCCAGCGAGTTCGAGCCTGATTGCCCGGCGGCCCATGATGCGCCGGAGCCCAGCGTCAGCGTGTTGCCATGGCCAGAAATATCAGCGGCGGTGGCGCCGGCGCCGTCGTCGAAGGAATAGGCGGCGGGTTGATCGAGCGCTGCAACTTGCGCCGCCGATAGCGCGGAAGAGAACATCTCTACGTCGTCGACCGAGCCGTTGACAAAATCGACATCGCCACCGGCGTAAAATCCGTGGCCGATGAGAGTATTTCCATTTGCCTTCCACCCGCTGGTGTAAGGGATGCTGCCCATCGATTGGCCGTCGATGTATAGCGTGAGCGTGCCGGCGCTGGCGTCGTCGACGCCGACGATGTGATACCACGTGCCGGCGGTGGGGGCCGTGGGGGACGCGATGACGGTTGCGCCGCCGACGGCATCGGAACCTAAACGTGCGAAGGAAAAGGTGCCTGTATCCGCGCGCAGGCCGAGGAAGAAACCGGCGACGTTGGTTCCGGCGATGGAGACGACGGTTTGATAGCCGGAGAGAGAGGCGAGATTCACCCACGCCGAGGCGGTGAAGCTGCCGGCGGTGTTGACGACCGGGCCTGTTGCGGTCACGACTCCAGTCGAGGTGCCGGTGAGGCTGATCGCATTGGTCCCGACGTTGCCAGCGCTCCAATTTACGCCCGCGCCGAGCGTCCCCGCGTGGCCATTGCCGGAAGAGTCGCCGGCGGTGGCGTTGGTGCCCTCGTCAAAAGTCCAGTGCGCGGCCGGCGAGGGCACGGTCGGGATGCTTCCGACGGACAAGAGCCTCCGGGCCTCTAGCCTTTCAACCATCCACTCGGCCGCATAGTTGACCGCCGCGTGCAAACGCTTTGGCGAGCGGGGGTGCGTCGTGCGTAATTTAGAATGAAGCGGCGATGCACAAGTCGATCGCAAGGTGGGTGCGCGCATTCCGTAACCCTCTCACTCAAGACAACCACTGATCGCCGTGATGGGGCGATTTCTCCATCCTCCAAGGGACTGGCAGTATAGCAGAAAATCCGGTGTATTTCTTTCGCAATGAAAGAAATGCAAATACGAATCACTGTCGGCCCTTACGGATAAATGGGTAGTTTGGCGAAACCATTGAAATAAATCCGAATTTGTAAGGTGAATGACCTTCTACGGGCGGCACCAGTTTTACTGGAGCCCGGCGTGCGCATGCCCGACGCTGCGGTGATGGCGGCGGTATTAACAGAAATTAGATAGACTCAATCTACGTCGAATGTTTCAGGTTACAGGCTGGCCCATGCGGTGAAGCCAGCGGAAATGCGACGCGACGGCTTTTAGGAAGGTCGTGTTCGCAGAGTAGGCAATGCCGCAATCCTGGCAGGTTTTTTCGACCACCTTGGAAAGGGCAGGATAGTGAATGTGGCAGATTCGGTGAAACAGGTGATGCTCGACCTGGAAATTCAGCCCGCCGAGGAACCAGGAGAGGAACAGGTTGCGGCGGGAGAAATCGACGGTCGTCTGCACCTGATGGACGGCCCAGTCGGTATCCATCTTGCCTTCGTCATTGGGCATCGGAAATTCGGCTTCTTCAACGCAGTGTGCTAATTGGAATACGACGCTGAGCACCACGCCGCTGCTGAAGGAGGCGATCAGGTAAATCGACAGCACCGCCCAGACCGGGTGGAAAATCATCGGGATGACAAATGCCCAACTGAAGAAGACGAGTTTGCCGCCGATGAAGATGACCAGATCCAATCCCTTGGGGCGGGGGATTTTGTGAGAGCCGATTTTCGCGACGGCCAGGCAATAGAAGTCATCGTAAAGATGCCACTTGACGGCGAGCAGGCCGTAAAGCACCCAGAGATAAATACTCTGCATGCGGTGAAACCAATATCGTTTTTGGTGGGGCGAGAGCCGGCCGAGGATGCCGACGTCGATGTCGTCGTCGTGGCCGGTGACGTTTGGATAAGTGTGATGGATTGAGTTGTGCTTCCAGTCCCAGAGATATGAGCTTCCGCCGATGAGATCGAGCGACATCGCCATGATGCGGTTGACCCACTTGTGGTCGGAATAGGCTTTGTGTCCGCCGTCGTGCTGGATGTTGAAACCGACGGCGGCCATCGCCAGGCCCATCGTGATGGCCAGCGGAACCACCAGCCACCAACTGGAGACGACGAAGACAAGCAGGATGTAGGTCGCGACGAACCACGCCATGATCGTGGCGGTTTTGAAATACATCTGCGGACAGTCGCGCGGCTTGCGGCCGGTTTCGGTGAAATAGGCATCAACCCGTTTTTTCAATTCGCGAAGAAAGTCATCTGATCTGGCGAATTTAACCGCCTGGGCTATGGCTCCGCGCGAAGGAGAGAGGGTGCTTTGATCCATGACATCCATTGCCTCGACTGATGTACAACTTAAAAGATTAACTGCCCGTGCGGACCGCATTCTGCGACCGCCTGGATGGAGGTTATATCGGCATTACCGCCCAGAAAACAGGGGCTTGAGAGATACTTTTTCTTTCGAGTGAAGGTTCGTTTTGAATTAAAAATAGGCGATATGAGGGCGGCACGAGGGGGTGAATGAACTTTTTTGCGCGATGCGCACCTGTTTCTGCGTGATCCACGTGATCTTTAACTAGGAGATCGTATGAAACAGACGGCGCTTCAACTGGGCTGGAGTATTTCGGCGGTGACAATGCTGCTTTTACTGGCGAGCGCGGCAGGGCAGCCGCGGCTGGATGGACAAATCGATCAGACGACGCGTGAAAATGCCGCCCAACTTTGGCGGCAGGGGCCGAAACTTTCGCCATTTTCAGCCGTGCGGTGGCAAGAGACGACGCCTCAAGTTCAGGTCAATGGAACGTGGTATGAATTGATCGCCCTCAACGATTTGCCGGTGGCCCAGATCGTCAATTTCTGTCAGCAGATTGATTCCAAAGATTGGCAAAAGAGATTTCAGGAGGATTTGCCCGCGGTGCTGATGCTGATGGGAACCGATCCGGGCACCAGCGTGAATCTGGCTTTGAAGGATCTTCAAAGCGGCTAAGAAAAGGTGATGGAAAAGGTGGAGATGACGGCAAAGAATCGCAGCGCGATCGCGAAGGCGCGGATCGACCGGGAAAATCAGCCGACAACGGAACCAGCAACCCAGCCGGCTGTGGCGCAGTGATTTACCATTGGGCTTCTTCAAACGGACTGGTCGGGGGTTTGATTTTTGGCTTGGGCAGCAGCTTGAGCATGGCCCCGACCAGTCCTGCATCGCCGGCATGGCCGACGCGAAGGTTGAGGGGCGAGCCTTTTAGCAGCGTGACCTCGGCCGCGTGGGGTTCGCGCTTGGCGGCGGTGATCTCCATGAATTTTTGCTTCGTGAAGACCTGCGGCGTGAGCAATTGCATGAAACGGTTTGGCGTGTGATACGCAACCGCGCCGCCGCCTTCGTCTAACTCAACCAGGGTTGTTCGCACGGGGGCAGCCAGGGCGACGGCGGGGTGTTTTTCGGCGG
>DATAPK010000365.1:0-5232 GCA_036265245.1 Tepidisphaeraceae bacterium
TGAGCGAGGGGAAATCCGGAAGGTGATGGGATGATGGACAAAAGAGTTTCTTGCGGAGTATTGGGCGAGAAGTGGGTGGTGTTCTAATTTGAAAGCTTACCCACGGCAGGCCATGGGCTTTTGGGAGGAATTAGGGCATCACCGGGAGTTGCCGCTTGGCAATTTGTATCAAAATAATATGTCGGTATCATTAGCTGGGCTGAGAAGAAGGAGCATGGATGGCAGCGGCCCGGATTCCCCTCTCGCGGGTTTATCATAGCGAGCAAATCGATCGTCGAATTTTGGAAGTCGTCAAAAGCGGCAATTTTATTCTTGGGCCCGAGTGCAAGGCATTCGAGCAGGAGTTGGCGGCTTATTTTGGCGTGAAGCATGTGGTGCTGAGTTCGAGCTGGACGGCGGCTGTGCATCTGCTGCATATCGCACAGGGGCTCAAGGCGGGCGATGAAGTTCTGGTGCCGGCGTTGACGGCGTTTCCGAGCATCGAGCCGATGATCCATGTGGGGGCGAAGCCGGTTTATTGCGATATTGATGACACGTATACGATCTGCCCGGAGGATGCGAAGAAACGCATCACGAAGAAGACGGTGGGGATTCTGCCGGTGCATCTTTATGGGAGGCCGGCGAATATCGACGCGATGAAGAAGCTGGCGGCGGAGCATGGGCTTTGGATTATCGAGGATTGCGCGCAATCGCATGGGGCGAAGTGGAAGGGAAAGCGGGCGGGGAGCTTTACCGAGCACGCGGCGTTTAGTTTTTATCCTTCAAAGAATCTGACGTGTTATGGGGACGGCGGCGCGATCTCGACTTCTGATCCGGAGATCGCACGCAAGGTGACGATGCTTCGCAACCATGGGCGGAAGGATAAATACCTGCATGAGAAGGTGGGATTTAATCTGCGATTTAATGAGATTCAGGCGGCGGTGGGACGCGAGCAGTTGAAGGTGCTGGATGATTTGAATAGCGGGCGACGGCGGGCGGCGGAGTGGTATCGGCGGGAGTTGGCGGGCGTGAAGGGGATCACCCTTCCGCCTGAGGATCATGATGGCATCACGGAAACTGTGTATCACATGTTCGTGATCCGGCTGGAAACCAACGATGCGCGGGAGAGTTTGGGGAAGGCGCTGAAGGAACAGGGGATTGAGACGGGGGTGCATTATCCGGTGCCGAATCATCAGCAGCCGGCGATTGAAGAGATGTTCGGGAAGCAGCCGCCGCTGCCGAAGACGGAAGATTATGTGAAACGGATTTTGAGCTTGCCGATGTTTCCGTCATTGACGGAGGCGGAGGTGAAATCGGTGACAGATGCGATCAAGTCGTGGGTTAAACGTTGAAATCAATGTTCACCACGGAGAACACGGAGAGCACAGAGAAAGAAAAGAGAAATTAGATTTTTCTCCTCTGTGTCCTCCGTGCTCTCCGTGGTGAATATTCTTTTTTGGCCAGGAGTATGAAGTGAGCCGAAAGTGGCGAAGCGCGGTGATTGGGACGAATGTGGTTGGGGTGACGCATTTGCGCGCGATATCGACGACGCCGATGTGTACGCTGGCGGCGGCGTGTGATTTGGCGCCGGCGCGGGCGCGGGCTTCGCTGGATAAATTGGGGATGAATCAGATTCCGGTTTATGAGTCGGTTTCGGAGATGTTGCGGAAGGAGAAGCTGGATGTGGTGCATGTGTGCACGCCTAGCGGGGCGCACATGGATTGCTCGGTGGAGGCGATGAAGGCGGGGGTGAATGTGATTTGCGAGAAGCCGCTTGAGGTGAACCTGGAGCGGTGCGATGCGATGCTGGAGGCGGCGGAGAAGAACAAGGTTCGGCTGGGGGGGATTTTTCAGTATCGGTGGAATGAGGCGAACGCGGCGATTCATGCGGCGATCGAGCAGGGGCGATTTGGGAGGATCGCGTGGGCGGGATCGTTTACGCCGTGGTGGAGGCCTGACGAATATTTTGAAACGGGGGGATGGCGAGGGACGTGGAAGATGGATGGGGGCGGCGCGATCATGAATCAGTCGATTCATGCGGTGGATTTGATCAGCTGGTTTGCCGGGGCGGTGAAGACGGTGTGCGCGTTCGCGGGGAAGCGGTCGCACGACAAGATTGAGGTGGAGGATACGCTGTCGGCGACGCTGCAATTTGCGAGCGGCGCGTTTGGGACGATCATGGGGACGACGGCGATGTTTCCGGGGGCGCCGGTGCATGTGGAGATTGGCGGCGAGAATGGGACGGCGGTTTCGGAGGATGGGCTCAAGGTATTTAAGTTTCGCGAGACTCGGCCTGGGGATGCGGAACTGCTGGAGAAATATGGGAAGCTGGTTTCGGTGACGCGCGAGGCGCTGTCGAGCAAAGAGGCGATTGAGAAGGCGGCGGAGGCGAAGACGAGGTTACATCGACAGAATATCGAATCGATTTTGCGCGCGTGGGAAGAGGGGCGCGATGCGGAGACGAGCGGGAAAGAGGCGCGGAAGGCGGTGGCGATTACGATGGCGCTGTATGAATCGGCGAGGAAGAATGGACAGCCGGTGGATGTGAGATGAATGGGCTTTAAAGAAATTGGCCATAGAGACGCAGAGGACACAGAGAGAAGAAACGAATAGATAGAGACTTTTTTTGTGTTTTACTCTGTGCTCTCTGTGTCTCTGTGGCCAATCTGTTTGAGACTTTCAATTAGAGAGTGAAGACCCTCACCCTAGCCCTCTCCCGGAGGGAGAGGGGATCAGAGTGGAGTCTCCAGCGGTAAGTTTGTTGGTATTGGGCTGAGATAGGCGAGTTATGGGCGAGTTGGCGATGATTTATGCGGCGTTTCGGTTGCTGGCGACGCCGGCGACTTTTCCGCTGGATCATGATGGCTTTATGCCGTTCCAGGAGAATTACTGGCTGTGGAAAGGGATCGGCTTTGGCGGGTTGTTTGTGTTTCAACTTCGCTGGCTGGTGCAGTGGCTTTATTCGGAAGCGCACAAGGAATCGAAAGTGCCGGTCGCTTTCTGGTGGCTGTCGCTGGCGGGATCGATGATGGAATTGTGCTATTTTTTGCGGCAACAGGATTCGGTGGGCGTGGCGGGATGTTTGGGGGGATTTGCATATATTCGTAATCTGATGCTGATTTATCGCAAGAGAAAACTTGATCGCGAAGCGCAGGTTCTTGTGTAGGAATAGTAGCCGCGACGCCTGCGTCGCCTGTTTATGATGAAAATGCGGCGACGCAGGCGTCGCGGCTACGAAACATGACAACCGATCCTATCCTGAGCATTTGCGTCCCCGTTTACAACGAGGCTGAGAATTTGCCGCTGCTGTATGAGGCGGTGGCGAAGGTGTGCGATGATCCTGCGCATCTGGTGGCATTTGAATTGATCCTGACGGACGACGGCAGCAAGGATGGATCTTGGGAGGCGATTCAGAAGCTTGCGGCGAAAGATGGGCGGGTGCGGGGGTTGAAATTCAAATTTAATTGCGGAGAGACGGCGGCATCGGATGCAGGGCTGCGGGCGGCGCGGGGGAAATATGTGATGACGATGGATGCGGATCTTCAGAATGATCCGAAGGATATCCCGGCGTTTCTGGCGGCGTTTGCGGATGAGAAAGTGGATTGTGTCTGCGGCACGCGAGTGGCGACGCGCGGCAAGGGCGACAATTTTATTCGCGTCGCCAGTTCACGCATCGCGAACTGGGTGCGGAACAGTCTGAGCGATGAGAATATCTCGGATGCAGGGTGCACGTATCGATGCTTCAAACGGGAGTGCGTGGTGAAGCTGAAGCTTTATCGGGGATTACACCGGTTTATTCCGACGCTGCTGAAGATGGAGGGATTTACGGTTACGGAAATACCGGTGACGAATAATCCGCGGCTGCATGGGGAAAGCAAGTATGGAGTGTGGAATCGGCTGTTTAAAAGCTTTCGGGATTTGCTGGCGATTCGGTGGATGAAGAGCAGGATTCTGGGGTATCAGATTGAGACGGAAACGAAAAGCGTTTGATCGAATTCGTTATTCACCGCAGAGACGCTGAGGGCGCAGAGAAGAATGATTCAATTTGTACTTGTCCTCTGCGTTCTCTGCGCCTCTGCGGTGAATAATCATTTTAGGCTTGCCTTGCTTTTTCGTCGGCGGGGGAAATGTTCCATGACGTTCATTCCCATGACGGCGCAGGCACCGAAGTAGACTAAGCCCCCTACTGCCATCAGGACGAAGAGTTGGATGGCCCAGGTGAGCTTGTGTGATCCGCTCGGATAATGCGGGAGATATTGGATGCTCATGCAGGCGAGGAACATGAGGGTGCTGGCGATGAGCATTTTGAGGATGGGTGCGGCGCTTTGGCGGAGGTGTAGGCCGCCGCAGCGGCGGTCGAGCATCCAGAGCATCACAATGGCTTGAATGGCGAAGCTGACGAGGGTTCCGACGGCCATGCCGGCTTCGTGGAGGCCAGTCCAGAGGAGGGGAATTTCAATGATGGTGTTGATGGTGAGATTGACGATGCCCCAGATGAGGGGCGTGGTGGTGTCGTGGAGAGCGTAGTAGGCGCGGTTGAGGATTTGCTGGAGGGAGAAGGCCCAGATGGCGGCGGAATAGATGGCGGTGGAGAGCGCGACGAGTTTTGTGTCTTCTGCGGTGAAGTTGCCGTGCTGGAAGAGCAATGCGACGGCGGGATGGCAGACGACGATCATGCCGACGCTGGCGGGGAGCCCGATGAAGAGGGAGGCTTCGACGCCGTGACGGAGGATGGTTTTGAAACCGTCGGGGACGCGGGGCGAAGTTGTGTAAGGTTTTCTTAAGTGAGAGTTGCTTTGCTCGGGGGCGATGGAATCCTCAGTATCCTGAGCATCGGCGCTGAGCTTGGGGAAGATGGCGGTGGCGAGGGCGATGGCGAAGACGCCCAGGGGGAATTGGTACATGAACTGGGCCCAGTTGAGGCGTTGGGTGGCGCCTTCGGCCATGGGGTAAGTGAGGGTGTGGCCGAAGAGGTGGAAGACGGATCGGCCGGGGCCTTGAGAGAGGAGGAAGGCGAAACCCTTATCCATCAGCACGGAGATTTGCAGGACGGCGGCGCTGAGGGCGACGGGGATTGTCAGCGTGACCATTCGCCGGACTTGGGGGGTCCAGAAATGGAAGCTGGGATGGAAGCGGAATCCGACGGCGCGCAGCGAAGGCAAAAGCATCGCGACCTGCAGTGCGCCGGCGACGATGACGGAATAGCTGAGCCACCGCACGGCAGCGACCTGGCCGGCGTCGCTGTGCAGATCA
>DATAPK010000366.1:0-6403 GCA_036265245.1 Tepidisphaeraceae bacterium
CCAGAAAAATACGCAGCGCTAAAATTTCCTCTATTTTAACATTTCTTGACAGTTTCTTTGGGAAGCTTATGATTGCGAGTTGACAATTGAATGAGACTCTTATCGTGAGTGGTCGAGGGCCCGGGCCCGATGAAGCCACAGCAACCCTGACGGTAGAAGGGTGCTAAGTCCCGCCCGCCAGGTTTTTGGCGGGGAAGATAAGAAGAAGCAAAAGCCTTCCTCACGGCCTCTTCTTATCGGAAGAGGCAATTTCTTTTTGAATGTTGATTGTGGATGGTTGATTGTTGTATCGGCGATTCCACGTCGGCGTGAGGAATTGGATGGCATTATGAGTTACGTTTTGGGACTGAAATGTAAGGAATGCGGGCATCGGGTGCCGGTGTCGCCGGTGCATGTTTGCGAGCAGTGCTTTGGGCCTTATGAGGTGGAGTACGATTACGGGAAAATGAAGGGGAAGGTCACGCGCGAATCGATCGCACGCGGGCCTAAAAGTTTGTGGCGGTATATGGATCTGCTGCCGGTAGAAGTGCCGCGAACGGGGTTTCATTCGGGCTTTACGCCTTTGAAAAAAGCGGGGCGGCTGGCTGCCGAACTGGGCTGCAAAGAGCTGTATATCAAGGACGACTCGTGCAACTATCCGACGTATTCATACAAAGAACGCGTTGTTTCGGTGGCGATCTCCAAAGCGATTGAATTTGGATTCGATACCGTCGGCTGCGCTTCGACGGGGAATCTTGCGAACTCGACCGCGGCGCATGCAGCGCAAGCCGGGATTCGATGCTATGTGATGATTCCGCACGATCTGGAGCAGGGGAAGGTGCTGGGCTCGCTAATCTTCGGGCCGACGATGGTTCGGATTCGTGGGAATTATGACGATGTGAATCGGCTCTGCACTGAGATCGCGGATAAATATGGCTGGGCAATTGTGAATGTGAATCTTCGGCCTTATTACACCGAAGGCGCCAAGACTTACGGATTTGAAATTGCCGAGCAGTTGGGCTGGCGGTTGCCACAGCATACGGTGGTGCCGACGGCGGGCGGGACGATTCTGCCGAAGATTCACAAGGCCTATCAGGAATTCATCGAGCTTGGATTGGTCGAAAAGACCAGCGCGAAGATTTATTCCGCGCAGGCGGCAGGTTGCAATCCGGTGGTGACGGCGATCAAGAAGGGTTCGGATATCATCGAGCCGCAGAAGCCGAATACGATCGCCAAGAGCATCGCGATTGGCAATCCGGCCGATGGGTATTACGCGGCCCAGGTCGTGCGCGACAGCGGCGGGTGGGGCGAGAGCGCAACCGATCGTGAGATTGTCGATGCGATCAAATTGCTCGCTCATACCGAGGGAATCTGGACCGAACCGGCCGGTGGAACCACGCTGGCGGCGACGATCAAGCTGATCGAATCAGGGAAGATTCCGAAAAATGAAAGCATCGTCGTGAGCATCACCGGCAATGGGCTGAAAACGCAGGAAGTCATTGCGCAGGAATTGCCTTATCCGAAGGTGATTGATGCGAAGCTCAGCGAATTCGATGAAATGCTCGCGGAACAGAAACAGGAGACTAAAGAGCTAGCAGGAGTATAATCTGCTATCGTTCGTTTAGCCCCTGCGGCCACGCGGGGTTGTATTGACGAAAACCCCGCATGACTGCGGGAGCTAGACGTGGAAGTTTTTGATTTGAGGATTTATATGCCGGTTAAAGTTCGTATTCCGTCTCCGCTTCGCAGTTACACCAATGGCGCGGATGTTATTGAGACTGAGGGTGCAAATGTTGGGGAAGTTCTGGGCGGATTAAAGGCGAAGGCTGCGGGCATTGAGTCGCGTCTCTTCAAGGGGCCAAATCAGCTCAATCGCTTCGTCAATGTGTATCTGAACGATGAAGACATTCGGTTTCTCAAGAATCTTGAGACGCCGGTGAAAGAAGGCGACGAGATCAGCATCGTGCCTGCGATTGCGGGTGGATGAGAATCATGGCGAATTATTCAAAAAGAGTCTGGCTGACGTTTCCGACCCGCGGAGAGGTTGAGCAGCCGATTATTTGGCAGATGAGCCGGACATTTCCGGAGATGTCGTTTGATATCCGCCAGGCCAGCGTGCAGAATGAAATCGGCATTATGGCGGTGTTATTATCAGGCAAGCAGGAAGAGGTTTTGGGGGCAATTCAGTTTCTGCGCTCAAAAGGGGTCAATGTTGAGCCGATAGAGAAGAGTGTAGTAGAGGGGTAGTTCGTTTTTGATTGAGAAGGTCATTTCCAGCCTGATTGCCGCGAATGCGGCAAACCCGCCAAAGAAGTCATTTTCCCAGTTAAACCAGTATAGTTTTTTGCGTACGCGGATTAGAATTTTCCGCGCGCATCAGTTCGTTAGTGACGCTGTATCAATGCGTCAAGAAAGTATTCATGTCTAAGCAACTTCAGAACCAGATCATCGAGCATCTTAAAGGCGAAACATATCGCCCGCAGAAAAGCCGGGGTTTGGCGAAGCAATTAAACCTCGCCAGTGACGAGGAGTATCAGTTATTCAAGGAGGCGCTGGCCGATTTGATGAATCAGGGGCGCGTTAGTTATGGCGCGGGCGGCACGGTTGTGTTGCCGGCGTCGCACCTTCGCCGCGATGAGATCGTCGGCACTTACCGGCAAAATAAACGCGGGTTTGGATTCATCGTGCCCAGCGATCCCGCCGGCCACGAGGATCTTTATATCGCGCAGGATGAAAACGGCGGGGCGATCACCGGCGACGTTGTGCGCGCAAAAATCACCAGCCGCGGGTTTCGCGATGGCAAGGCGATGTTCAGCGGGCGGATCACCGAGATCATTACGCGGAAGAACAAAAGGTTTGCCGGCTCTCTCGGAAAGCTTGCGGGGGAATGGGTCGTCTTCCCGGACGGCAATGTGTTGGTCGATCCGATCCTCACGCCCGATGCAGCGTCGCGGCACATCAAGGTTGGGACGAAGGTCGTTGTCGAACTCACCAGCTATCCCGGTGAGGAGGGAAAACTCAAAGCGCAGGGCGTTATCACCGAAGTCCTCGGAGCGGCGGGTGAAAAAGATGTCGATCTGCGGACGGTCATCATCCAGCATAATCTTCCGGGGCCATTTCCCGATGCGGTAAAGGATGAAGCGCGGCTGGCGGTGGATTCGTTCGATCCGCATTCGGAGAAGCAGCATCGATTTGATCTCTCGGCTGAGGTTGTCTGCACGATCGATCCGGATGATGCGAAGGATTACGACGATGCGATCAGCCTAAAGCAGGTGGATGGCGGGCTTTGGGAGCTTGGCGTGCATATCGCGGATGTCTCGCACTTTGTGCGTGAAGGCACGGCGATGGATGAAGAAGCCCGCGAGCGCGGTAACAGCACTTATTTTCCCGGGTACGTCATTCCGATGCTGCCGGAAATTTTGAGCAACGGCGTCTGCTCGCTGCAGGAGGGCGTGCCGCGATTGTGCAAGAGCGCGTTCATCACGCTCGATGCGGATGCTCGGCCGGTGCGCGGGAAATTCGCCAATACGATCATCACCAGTGCAAATCGTCTGCGATACAAAGAGGCCCAGGCGATTATTGATGGCGCGGATCATGTGCCGCATCCGGATGGGCCGAAACAGATTTCGGAATATCCCAAAGAGGTGGTTGAGCTTCTGCAGAATATGAACGCGCTGGCGAAGCGCATTCAAAAGCGGCGGCAAAACGATGGCCAGCTTGTGCTTGATCTGCCGGAGGTGGATTTGGTGCTGGATGAGGAAGGGAAGATTGCCGGCGCGCTGCCGGAGGATACGAGCTTCACGCATACGCTGATTGAGATGTTTATGGTGGAGGCGAATGAAGCGGTGGCGCGGCTGCTGACATCGATCAATGTGCCGCACCTGCGGCGAATTCACCCGGAGCCGGAAGGGCGGGATTCGGATCGCTTGAAGAATTTCGCGGCGGCGTCGGGGCATCGATTGCCGTCGCAGATGGATCGCAAGGCATTGCAGGCGCTGCTGGCCAGCGTGAAGGGAACGCCCGAAGGGTTCGCCATCAATCTTGCCGTGCTGAAGAGCCTCACGCGGGCGGAATATTCGCCGGAATTGGTGGGGCATTTCGCGCTGGCGAGTGAAGAATATTGCCACTTTACCAGCCCGATTCGTCGATATGCCGATTTGACGATTCATCGATTGCTGGATGCGTATTTTGAAGCGCGCGGCGACTCATCCACGGATGCCGACGCGCGACGTGAGCGCGGGGGACGGCGTGGCAAGGTCGAAATCGATCCGGATTCGATTCCCAGCAACGATGATCTGGTCGATCTGGGCAAGCATCTTTCCTTCACCGAACGCCGCAGCGAGGACGCCGAGCGCGAATTGCGGCAGATTAAAATTCTCACGCTCATGCAGCAGCACGTCGGCGAAGATTTCCGAGGCGTGGTTACGGGCATCACCAATTTCGGCATCTTCATACAATTGGATATGTACCTGGTTGACGGCCTGGTGCGGTATGAAGAGATGACGCAGGATTATTGGGAGGTGGATGAGCGATCGGGCAGCGTGAAAGGGCGGCGCACGAATATTCGCTTTCGCATTGGCGATGTAGTGATCGCACGGGTAGTGAAGGTGGATGTCCCGCGGCGGGAAATGAGCGTGGCGATCGTTCAAAATCTCAATCGCGCTAAATCGCCCGTGCCGATTGCAGAGCATCCGGCGAAGGGGAAAAAATCGCACCATAAGGGGCGAGGAAAGTTCGCCAAATCAAAAGCTGGCCCAAAGAAGCAGGTTCTCAAGCGGCGGCGGCGACGGAAGAGCTGAACCTCTGCGCCAACAAAAAATGAATTCTAAAAATGATTGACAACGCAAAATAGAATAGTTAGCTTGTGATAGCTAACATACTAAACCCTGGAGGTTCCGCATGCGAATCATGCCTGCTTTGCTGGGATTGGGTCTTTTCATTTCGGGGTGTGCTGAATATGTGACGCCTGGGCCCGGGGCCGATCTGGGACGGGTTGGTGTGACCCGGGCCGTTCGCGAAGCCAGCACGGATGGCGTCATCCAGAAAGCTTTTGATAAGAAACCGCTGGCGAGTTTTCCAACGAGCATCGCGGTGGTGCGTTTGCAGGCCCCGGGATATACGTCTGAAACCACCAAGAGCTATGGCACCGGCGCCTATTCGATTGTCACCACGCGTGATATCGAAAAGCCGGAGCAAATCGACCGGCTTGGCAGGCTGCCGATGGTTTCGGGCATCGCGCCGCTCAACCGCATGTTGCTCAAGCCGGATTTTGAATCAGATGTGCAGTTACGCGAGGCGGCGGCGCAGTTGCAGGCAGATATGCTGCTGATCTATACGCTGGATACAAGCTTCACCACCGAAGACAAGGCGGCGCCGCTCAGCGTTATTTCGCTGGGTCTGTCGCCCAACCAGCAGGTTCGCGTCACATGCACGGCGTCGGCGGTGCTGATGGATACGCGCAACGGTTACATCTACGGCTTGGCCGAGGCGACCGATCAGCAGAATCAGATGACCAACGCGTGGCAAAATGATGTGGCGATTGACGAGACTCGCCGCGCAACAGAGTCAGCAGCGTTCGATAAGCTGGTTGGTGATTTGGAAGGGACATGGAAGGGTGTTGTGGCGCGATATGCGACGGATGCGCATGCAAGTCGAGAATAAAAAATCGAACATTCAACATTGAACATCCAATGTTGAAAAAAAGAAAGACCCTCACTCCAACCCTCTCCCGGATTACCGGGCGAGGGAGTAGTTTCTTTCTCGCTAGAATTTTCCCTCTTCAACTTTATCGCGTTTGAGATCTTGCAGTTCCGGGCAATGGAATGTGCTGAAGGCTCGGACGTTTTTGAGTGAGTAGGTTGACACATCCGGCATGTGCTGAGCCTTCACATGATTGAATTGCACATCCTCGACATCATCCAGTGCGAACGGCGGACGCGGGTCTTCATCCTGATAGCTTACTTCAACATCGCGTAGCTCGATGCCTTTGACGTGGCGCATATAAAAGCCGTAGGAAGGCATTTCGCCGAACATTCCGGGCTCGGGATAGGTTCTTTCCTTCTCAGCAGGTTGCGTGCTGGCCCATTCCTTTTTGCCGCCGCCTTTGTACCAGATGCGGATGTCGCTGAGCTTCACATCGTTGATCGTATGGCCGGGAATGCCGGTGATGATTGAGCCATATTTCGGGTCGGCGTTGTAGCAGACGATATTGCTGATGGTGACGCGCTGCAGCGTGCCGATTTTGGTGTCGTCGGCGGGGCCGCGAAGACGGGCGCCTAGTCGCAGGAATATCGGCGAGTTCACGATGTCGCGCATGGTTATGTTGGTGATGGCGACATCTTCGCAGAGCGCGCCGTCGACGGTTTCGAGTGCCAGGCCGCGGCAATATTCGAAGACGCAGTTTGAGATGGCGATGTTTTTGAAT
>DATAPK010000367.1:0-2268 GCA_036265245.1 Tepidisphaeraceae bacterium
AATTTGCGCTGATTCGGAAGCGGCAAACATGGGAAGATCTGGCGCGCGGGGAAATTGATCCGCTGTAGCCGGCATCGGTGATGCCGGCACGCCGCGATCACCGATAGCGGCTACAGTTGCGCTATTTCGCGCCCTGCATAAATACTCCTTTTGGCCAGAAATGATGAAACGTCTCGTACTCGTGTGCTTGTTGTCGATAGTCGCGCTCGGTCTCCAGGCCGCGCCGCCGGTCGAGGGTGAATATATAATGCTGGTGGGCGGACCATCGATGTATCAATGGGAAAAATATAAAGCCGTCCCTCACGATCATTGGTGGGCAAACTTTGTGCGAGCGGCGCGCTTGCGCACCGAACAGTTGCGCAGCCAGCTCGGGCCGGATACGAAGATCACCTGGCTTGTTTACAAACAAGGCTATGCGGACCGTGCGACGCAGGAGCACCAGGATCTGATCAGTCTAATTGGTACGATTCCCGACAAGTTTAATATCAATCTCATTTGGTTTGGCCCGGGCCAGGAGGTCATCAACTATTTGAACAACGGCCAGCCGCGAGATCAGCTAAAAGTCATTGGGTTTGAATATTTCGGGCACTCGAATCGCGCCTGTTTCATGTTCGATTACAGCAACAACATCGACAGCGCTTGTAAATCCTGGCTGCACGATAGTGACCTAACGAAAATCAATCGGCGGGTGTTTGGCCGTCATGCCTACGTCAAAAGTTGGGGCTGCCACACCGGCGAGGAAATGTCGAAGAAATGGTACGCCGCGACCGGGACACACATGATTGGCGCCATCGGCAAGACCCAATTCATGATGGAAGAACTGCCGATCCTCATTTCGGAAGACGGCAGGTGGGTGAATTAATTTTCGATTGCCGATTGCCGATTTGCGATTGAACATCGCGCGGCCCGCGAGCTGATAGCCGCGCTAATCTGCCACGCAGCGTCTCCTGTCTCGCACGCTTATTAACACCGCCCCTTCAGGCCCGTGATCGGCGAGTCGACACTAGCCCATTTCAACGGCTTCTCTTAGTCCTCGTCCGGAAAGTTTGAGGTCGACATTCGCCGGAGGTCTTGCCATGAAATTGCGCGGGTTCAACACAGTAAAACCTCAATAGAAAGAAGTTATGAATTGGAAAAAATTCTTTTTCGCATTCATCGCCGCGTTCGTTTTCCTCTTCGTGTTCGGCTTCCTTTGGTACGCGACGCTAATGCACAACGCGCATCGGGAAGTGGCGACGCTTTTGCGACCGGAAGCCGATCTAAAGAGCTACCTCGGATGGCTTGCCCTGGGTCAGTTCGTCATGGCATTCTTTTTCACCCTGCTGTGTGCTCGCTACGTTCCAAGCGGACGCGCAGGCGCCGGAGCGATGCTGGGCATTCTGGTGGGATTAGTGTATGCAGGGCCGCATTTGATCTCATTCGCAGTCCAACCGTTAACGTTTAAAATCCTTTGCGGTTGGATCGCGGGCGCCGTAATCCAATTCACAATCGCAGGCGCAATTGTCGGCGCCATCTACAAACCAGCGACTGGGCACATCATGTATGTAAAGGAACGGTCGCGCTGACCGGCTGAAGCCAAATCCCCCAGTGTAATTCTGAGTTGGGCGTTGGACGTTGACTGTAGCGCGTTCGACGTTGACTTGATGAGCTCACAGACTCCAACCGCGCTCGGTTATCGCATGCCGGCGGAATGGGAACCGCATACGGCCACATGGCTGTCGTGGCCGCGACGCGAGGGGATCAGTTTTCCCGAGTCGTTCGATCGCGTTCTGCCTGCGTTGCGTGCCATGGTCGAAGCGCTGATCGAATCCGAGCAGATCTGTATCAACGTTTGCGACGGCGTGCATGAAGGAGAAGCGCGCTTGGTCCTGGGCGGACTGCCCATGGAACGGATCACCTTTTATCGCGTCCCCACGAACGAGCCATGGTGCCGCGACCACGGCCCGATTTTTCTCATACGCGATCGCGACCCGAGACTTGCCGTGGTGGACTGGGATTACAATGCATGGGGAAACAAATATCCGCCGTTTGATCTCGATGAAGTCGTGCCGACACGGCTCGCTGAGATCCTGAAACTGCCGGTTTTTTATCCGCACATGATCCTCGAGGGCGGCTCGATAGATGTGAACGGTAGCGGCGCATTACTCACAAGTGAGTCCTGTCTCCTAAACAAGAATCGGAATCCCAATCTTTCGCGCGATGAGATCGAGCAATGCCTGCGCGATTATCTCGGCGTCAGCGACATTCTCTGGCTCGGCGATGGCATTG
>DATAPK010000368.1:0-4157 GCA_036265245.1 Tepidisphaeraceae bacterium
GTGTTGCCGGCGCCGTCGCCGGTCACAATGATCGATCCATCCACGCTGCTCGTGCCGCGAATATCGATGTTGCCGGTCACCACCACGCCCACCAGCGTGCTGGGCGACTGTGTCGGGTCGGTAAACGATCCCATTTCGATGTTCGTGTTCGGGCAGATGATCGTCGCGGTCTGATCCACCTGGTTGTTGAACATTGTCGATCCGGTGAATTCCCAGCTATTTGAAAAGTGCGCGTACGCCGACGCATCCGTCCCCGCAACCGGGCCATTGAACGTGCAGTTGTTAAAGCGAAGGTTATTGCCGTCCACAAAGCCGTAGCTGTTGGTCGATGTCAGCGTCGTGCCCGTGCTGAACGTGCCCGTCTTCATCCGCTGCGACCACGTCGTTCCGCTGGCCGAGTCGGTCACCGTCGTGCCACTGCCGTGCGTCGCCGAGTTCGTCATGTTGTACGTGCCCGACGCCGCGCCAAAGTCCACAAACGTCACACCTTGGAACGTGCATCCGTTAAACAGCGCATTCGTCCCTTTTGAAATCGTGCAGTTCTTAAACGTCACATTGTTGAACACCGGCCGCTGATAAGTCGCTTCATAAGTCGTCGATCCATAAGGCGTATGTTCCACCACCGCCGTGCCGTTCGCATTGGCCGAAGTCACTGAGTAATTCGTGTAAACCGTCGATGTGTGGCTCGCCGCGCCCCCGCCCGTGCCCGACAGCGCGCGATAGTTCGTGCAGGTCGCATTAAAGTTCGCCGGCGAAAGATCCATGATATCGCTCGCCGACACCCCAAACTGCACCGCGAGTTCTGTCGGATCCTTATTCACCACCGGCCCGCCAATCTGATCGTTGATCGTCTGCCCCGATGACGCCAGATTGCTCGTCCATCCGCTGGCGCTCGTCGCCATCACGATCTGTCCAAACACCTTGGCATAGTTATCCGAGTTGTCGATATACCCGTCGTTCAACCCCGCGCGAGTCGTATCCCCGCTATACATCGGCCCGCCCGAGCTGTCGATCGCCGCAAACAGGTTCGCGTCATACGACAAACCCGTCGACGAATTCGTAAACTCCGCCTGGCTGATGCGCTTGTCACCGTTCTTGTCGTATTGCTTCAGGAACAGATCATATTCATCGATATAGTTGTCCCCGTTTGTGTCGGCGTATCCCTGCGAGACCGCATAAGTCGCCTCGTCCGTTCCTGTCGCGATTCGCCCGTCATATCCCGCGTGATTCGCCACCGTCTGCCCGCCCGCCGTGTGCGTCCCCTTCAGAAAGTTCTCGTAATTCACAATCTTCGTCTTCAGCGCCGGATCAAAGTGCTGAAAATCGCTCAGTGTCAGCAGCGGCGGATATTTTCCCGCCGTCGCCATCGCGATCGGCCCCTGCACCAGCGTGTTTCGCCCAAGCTGAATCTCAACTTTGCCCACCACCGCAAATTTGATCTTCTTGTCGATTAGAAATTCAATATAAGACGACCGCGTCGCCGAGCCATATTGCCCCGTGCTGGTGACACGAATATATCGCTGGTCCAGCGTGTCGCCCGTGAAGAGCGGATGCTGCTGAATCTTCAAAGTAAAAGTCGTGTTGTCGCCATCAGAGTGAATCGGGGCCGTCGTGATCGTCTTGCCGTTAATCGTTACCGAGCGTTCCGAAGTGGTCACCAGGCTGCCAAAGTCCGTTTGAACCGCCGTCGCAATGTTCGTCCAAAGCGCGTCCGCCACTGATGCCGTGATCGTGCCGCTCGTCGTCTTAGGTCGATTCATTTTCAGGATGCGATACGCCATCCATCGCAATCCCGATTCCGCCGATGTGCGCGCCCGGTTCACGTCCGACAAATTCGACGCCGACTGCGTGTTCAGCGTCGACATCGAAAACATCGCGAACGACAGCGTCGTCATCAGAATCAGGAACAGCATCGCCAGGATGGCGGTCGAGCCACGACGAATTTTTTTGGCGGCATGCTTCATTGCAACACCTCGAAACGGGTCTTTTCGTTCAACGCCTCATTCCGAAGTCCGCACCCACGTCGTGCGATAAACTTCCTGCGACGCGCCGCCCGCCACTCTCGTGTACAAAACCTTCACGGTGACTCTCACCGCCGTCCGGTTGGTAATCGTCTTGGGTAACGTCACGCTCATTTGATTCGGATCGACCGGATCCACCGCGATCACCTGCGAATACTGTGACATCGTCGAAATAGAGTTGCGTAATGAGTCCATCGGCGGATTGATTGTCTTGCCGTCAAAGTCGTCAACATCGTTATAGTTTGACAGCGTCTCGCCGCTCTCAGGCCCAAAGTTGCTCGTCCCTTTGATCGGGTCCGCAAACGCCATATTCGCCATCGCCTCTTGAATATTGGTCGCCAGTTCCATCGCCGTCGTCATTTCTGATGCAGACATATTTTGCTGGCTGCACGCCGCAAACAGCGACATCGTCGCCATCACCCCCACGCCCACGATCACAGTCGTCAGCGCCGCCTCCACCAGCGTAAATCCGCGCCGGCGGCGAGAACGGAAGTTGGGTCCGCGATAAATCATCCAACGGAGAAATCGAATACAGAACCCTTTGCGTCAAATGCGCACTCCCCCCGGTTTGACGAATAATCTCGGACCCTCCTTATTGCATCGCTGCGCAGAGCAATGAATTACCCACCCCGAATCTCCAACACAAACCAGATATCCGGAAGAGAGGAAAATAAGCTCTACCGGACAAGTAACCCAGTCCCGG
The DNA here is from genome assembly GCA_036265245.1 of Tepidisphaeraceae bacterium. Taxonomy (GTDB): domain Bacteria; phylum Planctomycetota; class Phycisphaerae; order Tepidisphaerales; family Tepidisphaeraceae; genus DATAPK01. The sequence goes on from DATAPK010000368.1 coordinate 2,725, forward strand.
TCATTTCCAAAAAAACCCCTCCCGATTCCAAAACCGTTTAGCCGTGGTTTGAAAAACCACGGAAACACCCTGGGTTGGCACTCACAACGCCGCTTCGCGGTTTAGCATCCCCCCGTTACAATCCACCCCCGCTCCACCAACACGCACCAAAACTTTCGGACGACCGAATGCAAAAAATCCCCCGCACCATTCTCTTCTTCCTGATTCTGATCATCACTTACCCCGCCCCCGCCCGCGCCACCCTCCGCGCCGCCGGTGTCTTCGGCGATCACATGGTCCTCCAGGCCAACGCCAAACTCCCCATCTGGGGCTCGGCCGATCCCAACGAACCCGTCCGCGTCCTCATCACCGCCGGCAATCAACAACTCGCCACCCAATCCACCACCGCCGATGCCAAAGGAAAATGGCGCGTCGATCTCGACCCCATCAATCCCATGAACGCGCCCGTAAACCTAACCATCACCGCCTCCAACACCCTCAAATTCACCGACATCCTCATCGGCGAAGTCTGGCTCTGTTCCGGCCAATCCAACATGGAATTCTCCCTGCGATCCGCCCAAACCGGCAAGCAGGAAATCGCCCAATCCGATCACCCCGACATCCGCCTCTGCATCGTCGGCAATCGCCCCGCGTCAGAACCCCTTGATGATCTCCATGTGACTTGGATGGTCTGCACCCCGCAAACCAGCGGCAAGTTTTCCGCCGTCGGTTATTTCTTCGGCGAGGCCCTTCACTCCGCCATCAAATCCCCAATCGGCCTGGTCGAATCCGCCGTCGCCGGCACACCCGCCCAATCCTGGACTCCCCTCGAATCCCTCGAATCCGATCCATCCCTCAAACATTACGCCGACACCTACCACGCCGATTCCGCTTCTCCCAAATTCAACGCCGGCGTCCCAACCTCCCTCTACAACGGCATGATCGCGCCCCTTCAACCCATGGCCATCAAAGGCGTCGTCTGGTACCAAGCCGAAAGCAACACCAGCAACTGCGACGAATATCGAGTCCTCTTCGCAACCATGATCCGCGCCTGGCGATCCCATTGGAACCAGGGCGACTTCCCCTTCATCTTCGTGCAACTCCCCGCCTTCGGTAAGCCCGAGCCCACAACCAAACCCAGCGATTGGTCCTTCATGCGAGAAGCGCAGGCCGCCACTTTGCAATTGCCCAACACCGCGATGGCCGTCACCGTCGATCTCGGCGGCGGCAAGCGAATGCTCCTCCATCCCCCCAACAAATATAATTTCGGCGTACGACTAGCCCTCGCCGCCGAGAACATCGCCTACGGCATGAACGTCCCTTACCAAGGCCCCGTCTTCGACTCCATGAAAGTCGAAGGCACCAAGCTGCGCCTAAATTTCAAACAAGCCACCACCGGCCTAGTCGCCCACGCCGCCCCCTCCGAAAATCCCGCCGATCCTCCACCCGCCCCC
>DATAPK010000369.1:0-9281 GCA_036265245.1 Tepidisphaeraceae bacterium
GAGGCGGAGCGCAAGCAGGTCGCGGTGGTGAAGAGCAAGCTTGCCGAGCAGGGCTTCGACGGCGCGGTAACACTGAAGCTTGCCGGGTCGCACACACAGAGCGCGAATGCGGGGCCGGCGGGCGGCAGTTTCTTCGACGACTACGATCGCAGCGTCTCGACCATGGAAGACCCGGGCGGCAGTGCCACCCAGGTGGTGGTGAGCGTGCAGACCAGCATCTACAGAGTGGCCGACGCCAAGCTCATCTGGCAGGGGAACGTCGATCTGTACGACCCGCACGATGCGATCCAGATGACCGGCGATATCGTCAAAGTGGTCAGCGATGAATTGCGGAAAGAGAAACTGATCGGGGGTAGAGAGTAGACGGGAGACAGGAGAAAAAAAAGCGGGGCAGATCGCGGCCAGCCAAGTCATGGATGAATGCCCCCTTCCGTTGAACGGATGCCCTACCGCTTGCCCGGGCCCGTTGATTGGCTTGCAGGTGAACCCAGGCGGCAAACGCGTACCATATCCACTCGATGCGCAGGCGGCCGATCATTTTTGTCACCATTTCGCTGTTGCTGTGCGTGGCGATGGTGACGCTGTGGGTGCGGAGTTTCAGGCCGATGGTGTTCCTGTTCGATCAACTGACTTACAACCAAGGCGAGAGAAACTTCATCGCCTATTCGTGCAAAGGTGAGGTGTGTCTTGTATTGGCCTCAAACCCCAGCGCCATCCATCCGTTTGACCTTACCGTAAACAGCACGGGTTCGGCGGTGAATGTCGGTGATCTGGTCCCGATCTTCTCGGCGGAGAAAAAGAGATGTCTGGGCTTCTGGTGTCAGAACGGCCAGCTGAGTCGTATTTCCGGATACCGATTCATTGAGCTGATCATCCCTGATTGGGCGATCCTGGCCTTGCTGCTAACGCCGCCGATGTGGGCGATGTGGCGATGGCGACAACGAAGACGCCGGGCCGCATCTCATTGTTGTGTCGCCTGCGGCTACGACCTTCGCGCCACGCCTGATCGGTGTCCGGAATGCGGAGCGGGGGCGGGGGATGAAACGGCATTGCCGCATGCGGGGTAAGATCGTGTCGTCCATTCCCCATTCGCGCTGCCATTCCGAGCACTTTCAAAAGTGAACTGATCGAAGCCGAGCGTAATAAAAACCCTGCTCACGAACCTGAGACGATGGTGTGCCGAAAAATCACCGGTTTTTCAGTAGTTGCCACGCGCGCGGCAGCCTTTGTGGAGCGCTCCACAAGACCTGCGGAGCGCTCGACAGACCTTGCAGAGCGCGCACCAGACTTGTCGGAGCGCGCCGCCGACTCTGCGGAGCGCTCGGCCGCCTTTGATGGCGCTCCATAATGTTTGCGGAGCGCTCGGCAGCCTCTGCGGAGCGCTCCGCCACACCTGCCAGGCGCTCGGCAATGCCTGCCGCACGAATAAGCCGGGCGATGCATTCGGCAGGGAATATTGAGCGAAAAGCAAGAAATGCCGAGAGGTCCAAATCCACAACTCGCCGTCACCGTGCACCGCCGGCCATCTCAGGCGCACCCTCCCACGCAGGGTGAAATTGGCCTGCCACGTCGTGAATGAATGGCCCCGCTGAATGGATTGCAGGCCACTTATCAGTGTCCTTTGTTTAACTGCTATGCAGCGGGTAAAGCAGGTGTGACGACGTGCTCATTTCTGCGGACTGCATCAGCCAACTGCTGGATAGCCGAGCGAAACCGACGAAACGAACGGCATCGGTCGTGAACGATTTGCAAATCGACCTCTTTAGCCAACATACCCTGATCGAGCGATTGATCATAACCTGGGATGACCGCCTTCAATCGGCCCTTTGCATCAGGCGGATTCTCAACGTCGATGTCGAGGCACGCCGCGTCGTTCGGCACGTTGCCTCTACCATCGGCAAGTGGCTTGCCGCGGAGGCTCTCAACGCCTGCCAACAGCCACGCTTCAAATTCTTTCATCGCAAATGCGGTTGCGAGAGAATATTGGTCCCCAGCGCGAACAGCGCGTGCTTCTTCACCGAGCATTGCAGCCACGTGATAAGCGCAGAAATCGTTGGAACCGAAGCGATCAACGTGCGGTGTCCAAGTCTGGGGTACTCGATCAAGGTCTCCATCAAGCACAAGTAGTATCGCGCCGATATTCGCACGTGTTAAGCCCGCTGCGTTGAGCCAACGATGCCAGTCGAAGCAGTTGTTCTTCACGAGTGTCGATACGCCACGAACCCTGAATGGTTGGTGGTCAACGAGTAATACATCGTATGCGCCGATGTCGTTGACAACGCGTTGCGCAAGCGCAGGCACTGCTTTAATGTCTCCCTTTCCCTCAACGAAGATGACAAGACGCTTTGGCAAGAAGTAAAGCCCCCTGGCTATGTCGACGCGCCTGCCTGCCGCGCCTGATCGACAGTGATCAACTCTCCCGGCTCCAGCAGCTTATCCTTGACCGCCTGGAGCTGGCCCTGATCCAATGGGCCGACCTTTGTGGATTGAGCCTGATCCACCTCAACAACGCGGAGCTGTTCTGGCTCAAACCCGTCGAGTAAGTCAGGACTTTGCGTAGTGAGGAGAACCTGGCCACGGCCGTTCTTGGCAGCAGTACTGAACTCCTCGGCGAGGTTCAGTAGCGCGCCCGGGTAAATGCCATTCTCTGGCTCCTCAAACATGAGCAATTGCTTGGGCGGACTCTGATAGAGCGCCAACAAATGCGCGTAATAACGGCGAAAACCGTCTGACTCCTGCGAGAGATCAAGCGGAATGAGTTGTTCGTTAACCTTATGCGCAACAACAACTTTTTTTGGCTGAAGAATAGAGTCAATTTCGAGCGAAGCCACTGAAGGGTTTACTTGACGAATACGAGCGAGGATCTGTCTTCGAGCATGCTGACTCTGAAGGTTTTGTGTGAGATCACGAAGGACTTGAAGGTAGTTGCCCGCGGAATCATCCAGCCCTTTGTCTTGCGAGTTCTCCGCCTTCGTTGATGCACGGAATACGTCGGCGGGAAAGTCGTGCCAGCCAATACCGCTAGTCAAAGCCGTGAAAGCAAGTACCGCTTCGCTGACAGTAGGAAATGCGCTGAGATAAATCTTAAACTGGGGTTGCGGCCTCGGGCGTGCGTCAGGCCAAGCCTCCCACCCTGCCGCTGATCGCCCGAAAATCGTGTTGTCGCCCAAGCGAAGCCGTTCTGTCCCTGGAAGTGCATGGGACGGGGATTGCGGATGTGGCTTCCAGGTTACTTCGTAATGGAACTTCGCATCATACCCCGGAATTGCAAACCGGACCGAAATAGACACATCGGCTCGGGTTCCGAATGGAAAGATTCTTTCCCATCCTCCTTCTATCTGCACCGCAGCGTTGGCATCCCGCAAGTAGTTTCGAAGAAACCGGATAGCTCGAAGGAAATTCGACTTTCCAACGCCGCTTCGGCCAATCAGGACCGTCACCGGAGACAGATCGACGCTGACATCGTGAATGCTCTTGAAATTCTGGATTCGGATATGCTCGATCATGCACTGGCTCGGTTGCCTACCACGGTTCGCCTGTGATCTTATCCGATCAGCGATCAGACCGGATAGTGACATCTAAATATAACAAACGGTCGCCGATATGATAGACGCGGAATATGGTGACCAACCATCCCAGTTACCCAGAGGTACGCTCTACCACGACGAATCCGGCCTTATGTTTGGGGCTTACGGGCATAACTTGATGCGTTGCGTGATCGAGGGCTGGGTTTGCCGCATCGTATGGATCGGAGGTTCAGGATTACTTGGCTTCATCGCCGATCGCGGATAGATTTGAGGCCGCGTTAAGGGCGCATCCGGTCCGCGGGAAGGGTAGAAGCCCACCTGATTGAGTTACAATTTTGCGAACCTTCTTTCAGCCCGAGCTGCGGATAACGGGCGATTTAACGAAAGGAGGTCGCCATGTCGACCCATCATTCAGACGCAGCACGTCCGCTTCCCGATCGTCCTAATCTCCGCCATCTGGAGAAACACGCCACGAAATCTTCTTCAATGTCACTTCATCGTTCATTCAACTTGAACACGTGCACGACCCTTTCGTGAGATCGCCATACTTATCGTGATGCTTCACGCCAAGCCCTTTGGCGCTGTCGGGTTTCGGCCAGCCACGCGGGGAGTCTTCCCAGTCTTGCATCCGGCCATAAGCGGTGAGATCGAGCAGATGATTGGTCGTGATGATCTGATCGAGGCCGCGGCCATAGGTGGAATAAGTGTGGAACGGTTTTCCATCAACGCAGAGGAAGGCGCTCAGGCCGGGTTGCTCGCCTTTAATGTGGAACGGAAGCTTCTCGCGCTTCAGCGTGGCCAGGTTCTTGTAGTTGTATTCGACCGGAGCGACAGCTTCGTCGGTCGTCACGTGGAAGTCATAATTGAAATCGCTGCCGAACGAGGAATACCACGGGATCGTCCAGCCCATGCGCTTTTTGAACGGCTTGATCTTTTTCTGCGGGGCGCGCGAGACGAGCACGAGCGTGGTGTCGCGCGCGTTGAGGTGCGATAGGTGAGGCATGTTGTCGGCCATGAAGGAGCAGCCGGGGCAACCAACGGAGAAGGGATCGGTCTTGCCGGGCGGCGGGTCGTTCGGATCAAACATGAAATGATAAATCAGAAGCTGCCGCCGGCCATCAAAAAGATCGAGCAAACTCGCCTTCTTGCCGCCCTCGGTTTCAAAGACGTAAGGCTCATCGATCGCCACCATCGGCAAGCGACGCCGCTCGGCGCTGATCGCATCCTGCTGATGCATAACCTTCTTCTCTTTGGCCAACAGTTTTTTCCGGGCAGCCAGCCATTTGCTTCGGGAAACAATCTTTGGGTGTGCCATGATGCTCCTTACAGTTTAGGAAAATGTCGACCGACCTGCCGTTTGGCCCATTGTAGGAAGATAGAACGCGATTCGCTTTTGGCCAACGCCGCAAATTCGCGTTCGGACGTTCGCCTGGTCGATAATCATTTCATCCATCCCGGCGAGAATTGCATCGAGAAGAAACGGATGCGGGGATATAATCGCCGGTTGTCTTTGGGCTTTATTCGGAGTGATAATGACATTACGAAACCTCGCCGCCCTGCTGCTTTGCGTTGCACTGGTTGCCGCGAATCCAACTTCACAGCCTTCCACCCAGCCGGCCACGCAACCGATGGGCAAATATCCCACGCCCGCTGAATTAATGGCCAAGATCCGAAAGCAACGCAAGGATCTCTCCTCTTTATTGAAGGTGGCGTATTTTGATTTGAATCGCCCGCTCACCGAGCGGCCCGGCGCGCTTTCACTGTTCGGCGCCGACGACGATCGCAGCAATCTTCGCTCGCTGGTCGACCGTCTGCATCGCGCCGCCGATGACAAAGACCTGCGGGCCGTCCTCATCACCTTCAGCGCCGACGCCGGAATGAATTACGCGCAGGCCCAGGAGATTCGCGATGCAATTAAAGATGTTCGCCGCCAGGGAAAGAAAGTGTTCGTTTACGCAGATTCGTATGACACGATCAGCTACAGCGTCGCCTGCGCCGCGACCAATATCTGCCTGATGGAAGGCGGCGAGATTGAAATTCCCGGGGTTGGGTTTCAGACGATGTTTTACAAAGGCATCTTCGACAAGCTCGGCGTACAAGCAGACTACATCCAGATCGGCGAATACAAAGGCGCTGAAGAACCTTACACTCGCACCGGCCCCAGCGACGAGCTTCGCGGCGAACTCACCAAGCTCGCCGACGCTTATTACGACCAGATCATCGATGGTATCAGCATCTCGCGCGGCGTGTCACGCAGCCAGGTCAAGCAACTCATCGACGACACTGAACTCACCGCGCCCGTCGCCAAGGAGCAGGGCTTCGTCGATCACCTCGTCGATGAAGACGGCCTGCGCGATCTCATCACGCAAGAACTCGGCGGCAAGGTCAATATCATCCCCAACTACGGCACCGAACCCCGCCAGGATGTCGATCTCTCGAATCCCTTTGCGCTTCTGTCGATGCTCTCGAAAAAGCCCGCCGCCTCGACCAAGCCCGCGATCGCGATCATTTATGCCGACGGTGAAATCGTCGACGGCGAAGGCGCGGATGGTTTATTTTCCGATTCCAAGCAGGTGGGCTCCGAATCGATGCGCCGCGCATTTCGTGTTGCGATGCGCGATGACAATGTGAAAGCCGTCGTGCTGCGAATCGACTCGCCCGGCGGAAGCGCCCTGGCCAGCGAAGCCATGTGGCAATCCGTCCGCCACCTCGCCGCCAAAAAGCCCGTCGTCGTTTCCGTCGGCGGCATGGCGGCAAGCGGCGGCTATTACCTCGCCTGCTCCGGCGACACCATCTTCGCCGACCCCAGCGCCATCGTCGGCTCCATCGGAGTCGTCGGCGGCAAGCTCGTGATGAAAGATCTTTTTGAGAAGATCGGCCTCGGCACCGAAACCTTCAAAGTCGGTCGCAACGCAGGCTTGTACAGCATGACCGAACCCTGGGACGACCGCCAAAAACGCCTCGTCCGAAACTGGATGCAGGAAACTTATGATTTGTTCACCCGCCGGGTGATGGCGACGCGCAAAAATAAGATCGCCGACATCGACAAAGTCGCCCGTGGCCGAATCTTCCTCGCCCGCGATGCCAAAGCCCTCGGCATGGTCGATGAAATCGGCGGCCTCGATGACGCCCTCACCTTCACCGCCGACAAAGTTAAACTTCATCGCGGCGATTACGACGTCCAAATCCTCCCCGCCCCGCGCACCCTCGCCGACCTCCTCGGCTTCGGCAACGACCCCCAAGCAAAGCTGCCGATCACCCCCAAGGTCACAATTTCCCCCGATTCAGTCCTCCACCTCCTCTCCCCCGAAACCGACCGGCTGGTCATGCAGCAGATTGAGATGATCCAGTTGCTTCAGCGTCGGCCTTATGTCCTGATGACGCCGTACGTGATGACTGATCGATGAAAATGATTGGCGTAAGCCATAAATTACCGTATTATTTGGAAATCTTATGACTCGTGTATACGAAGAAATCGTCGAATTCATCGCAGGTGGCTCGACGCGCGACGATGTCGCCCGTTGGACCCCTTCACAAGGTGCACGAGATCAGGTTGCGCAGCTTCTGGACGCAGAGAAACAAGGAACTCTTTCCGCTGAGGAGCATGCGGAATTGAATCACTACCTTGAACTGGAGCACCTGATGCGGCTGGCCAAAGCCAGAGCGCGTCGGCACGCCACAGATGAGTAGCTATATTCCAGCAAGCCTGCGTCGGCTTGTAATTGAACGCGCTCATTCATTTTGCGAATATTGTCTGATTCAGGAGCAGGACACATTTCTCGGCTGTCAGATCGAGCACATCATCAGCCAAAAATACGGCGGGCTAACTGCTGAAGGGAATCTCGCACTGTCGTGTGTTTTCTGCAATCGCTTCAAAGGTCGTGACATTGCAGCATTATCTGAAAAGACAGCAACGCTATGTCGTCTTTTCAACCCACGGATCGACAGGTGGTCCGATCATTTTGAACTTGTGAAGACGCGCATCAATGGACGAACGGAGATTGGCGAGGCAACGGCAAAACTATTGAACTTCAATCATCCGGACCGACTATTGGAACGAGAAATTCTCATCGAGATCGGTCGATATCCTTCGAAGGCGGCAAGAGCGATCATTTAATCGAATCGCCGGTCAGAATTTCCGCTGTCAACAACCCCGCCATTCCTTGCATTCTAAACCCCGATCCCGCAGCATGTTCCGTGGGACTCTTAGCGATCGGGAAGGTAATGAAGTCACTGCATCTATTCGGCGTGGCGGGGCTGGTCTTGTCGGCTGCAACCTGCGCAATCGCGCAACCCTCCGCAGAGCGGTTCGAGCGCAGCATGCAACAGATTCGCCAGGAAACGCTCATTCGCGCCAATGACTCCATCCCGGTCGATCAGCGCGTCACCCTCGATTACGGCGGATATGTTTCCTTCGGCTATCTGTCGCTCGACGACAACAACAACCAGAACCACGGCCTTCGCCAGACTGAAGTCGTTGGCTTCGCCCGCGCCAATTTCGACGGCGCTCACGAATTTTTCCTCCGCTATCGCACCGGCTATCGCGATTTCAACCAAGGCGACAGCTTCACCGGCCGCGGAAGTGAGCCCATCGATGGCGATCTCGACGCCGCCTATTACAAATTCGACCTCGCCCGCTTCGACGAAGCCTATAAAGGGAAATCGCTGCCGAACAACAACGATCTGGTCATCAAGGGCGGCCGAGACCTGGTCTACTGGGGCAACGGCCTAACCCTCAGCGAAGTCATCGACGGCGGCATGGTCGATGCCACGCTCGGCGATCTCACGCTCTCCTTCATCGCCGGCGTCACCCCCACGCGCACCGTCGACTTCGACGCCTCGCGACCCGGCTTCGACTTCAACACCAAACGCGGCTTCTACGGCGGCATGGCCACCCTGAAAGTCGGCCAGCAAAAACCATTCGTCTATGGTCTCGTTCAGCGCGATTACAACAAAGACGACATTTCCGAAGCCGCCGGCATCACCACCAAATTCGACTACAACAGTTGGTACATCGGCGTCGGCTCGTCCGGGCCCATCAGCGACCGGCTGCTTTACGGTCTTGAAGCGGTTTACGAAGGTGGCCGATCGATCTCCAATAGCTTCACCACCGAAGGGGGAACGCTCCCCACACAGATCGATCAGACACATGATGTCATCGAAGCCTGGGCCGGCGATTTCCGATTGGACTATCTCCTCGCCGATCTTCACCGCACGCGCCTCGGCGCTGAGGTCATCCTCGCCTCCGGCGACAACGATCGCACCAACACCACCACCACTTTCGCCGGCAACAAGCCCGGCACCAAGGACAACGCCTTCAACGGTTTCGGCCTGCTCAACACCGGCCTCGCCTTCGCCCCCACCGTTTCCAACATGCTTGCCTTTCGCATCGGCGGATCGACCTTCCCGCTCGATTTCTCCCCCTCCGCCCGCCGCGTCCAATTCGGCACGGACATTTTCCTTTTCAATAAACTGGATCGCGATGCCGCGATTGACGAAGTTTCAACAACCGGCCGATTCCTCGGTTGGGAGCCCGATGTCTACATGAACTGGCAAATCACCAGCGATGTCACCTTCGCCGCCCGATACGGCATCTTCTTCCCCGATTCCAGCACACTGGTAACCGATCAAGCCCGACAGTTTTTGTTCGTGAACGTCACCTACAGCTTTTAATTTGATTATCGATATCGACCGCACGGAGAAATCCGAATGACCAAACCAGAATTCAGAATCAATGACGAAACCCGAATGACG
>DATAPK010000370.1:0-16329 GCA_036265245.1 Tepidisphaeraceae bacterium
TGGCCCCGCCCGCTGAAGCGGGCTCGCCGGGGAAATCGAGCAGCTATATTCAACCCGAGCTTATCAGTGATTTGGAGTTGGGCAATAAAGTTCTGTCGGATTATCGCGCTGTTATTTTGTGTGGCGTGGGATCGATTCAACCTGCCATCGCAGATCAGCTGGCCAAGTTCGTTCAGCAGGGCGGCACCATTCTTCTCTTCATGGGTGATGCGGTCACCGCTGAGAATTACAACGCCACCTTGCTCCCGCGAAAGCTTTTGCCCGGCCCACTCACCAAGCGTGTCACCACCGCCGGGGATCAGCGCGCGTATCTTTTTGATTTCCAACCCCACGGAAATCTGCATCCGTTCCTCAGTATTTTTCGCGGTGCTGAAAAACCCGGCCTCGATACCGCGCAGGTCTTCACCTATTGGCAGGTGGATGTGCCCAAGGATGCGAAGGTGGAGCGCGTCCTGAATTATCTCCCCGGCGAGCCCGCTTCAGCGGGCGGGTCCTCAAGTCCTGATCCCGCCATCACGGTGCATGATCTAGGCAACGGCCGTGTCGTCTTTGTCTCCACGACAGCCAATGCAGATTGGACCAGCTTGCCCGCCAAGCCCGCTTATGTCGCGCTCATGCACGAACTCCTCGCCGGCAGTGTCAGCAGCGGCGATGCCTGGATGAATCTCACTATCGGCGATGAATTAAAAATCCCCGCGACGATGCGCATGACCGCCGCCCCGATTTTGAAAGATCCCAATCAAGCCCAGATCGCGCTAGAGCAACCTAACGGAATCTCCGCCGTCAATTATCACAGCGGCCCGCTCGCCCAGCCCGGCCTATACACGCTCGAAACCGGCGAGCGAACCATCCCCATCGTCGTCAACGTCCCTTCCGATGAAGCCGACGTCCGCGCCGTCGATTCCACCGTCATCCGCAAAGCCCTCGGCGACATCGACGTCGATTTTGAAGGCGACCGACTCCCGCCCCCCGTCGCCGCCGAAGAATCCGGCAACGATTTCGGCTGGAGTTTTATGTCGATCGTTTTAGGGTTAATCGCTATGGAGTGTTTCCTTGCAATGAGATTTGGACACTATAGGAAATAGTCACTTGTCATTTGTCACTGGTCACTTGTCAGGGAAATCCGCGAGTGATCAGTAGCAAATGACCAGTGACCAGTGACAAGTGACACGTTTTTGGGAAATCCTCCTCGGCCTAGAACCCGGCTTCCTTAGCCGCCAGGGGGATTTCTCCATCAACTTCAATCCCCAGTGGCCTTGGCAGGCGACCACCGGCGCGGGCATGTGGAATCTGCTGCTCGCGTGCCTCGCGCTCGCGCTGGTGATTTGGGTCTATCGCCGCGAAGGGCGGTCTCGTCCGGTGAAAATCTCGCTCGGCATCATTCGAGGCCTGCTCCTCGCTTTCACCATCGCGATGCTCAATCGCCCCGTTCTCACCCTCGGCCAAAATCGCACCGAGCCTTCAATCCTCGCCGTCCTCATCGATGACAGCATCTCCATGCACCTGCGCGATGCAGGTGATCCGAAAGATCCCTCTTCGCGTCTGCAAGCCGTCCAATCCCTTCTGAATTCCACCGGCACATTGCCCGCCGCCCTCACCAAACAACACGCGCTGCGCTTTTATCGTTTCGACACCACCGCCGAGCCCGTCAACAGCTCACTGGATAAGCTCGAACCCACTGGCCAAAACACGCAAGTCGAAAAAAGCGTGCGATCCGTGATGGAAGATCTGCAAGGCCAGCGTCTCGCCGGCGTCGTCGTCTTCACCGATGGCCGCGACACGCCCGCCGCCCCGCTCGCTGATACTCTCGCCGCCGTCAAAGATTTCGGCGTTAAGGTTTATCCCATCCCAGTCGGCTCCGAAAAACCGCCCAGTAATATCGATGTCCAATCCGTCAACGTGCAGGACAGCGCCTTCAAAGGCGACATCGTCAACGTGAAAGTCACCGTCCGTGGCACGGGTTATGAACCCAATCATCCTGTCACGCTCACATTGAAAGATAAAAAAAGCGGCAAGCCCCTCACCACCTCCAATGGCACATCCGGAGTGGAGCAGCGCATTACGCTTCCCGATGACAATCCCGTCGAGGCCGAGCTTCAATTCAAAGCCACCGACACCGGCCCGCTCGATCTCGTCGTCGAGGCCGCCAAGCAACCCGCCGAAACCGACGACCAGGACAACATCCGCACCGCCCAGATCACCGTCCTCGACGCCCAGATCAACGTGCTTTATGTCGAAGGTTATCCGCGCTGGGAATATCGCTACATCAAGGATCAGATGATCCGCGATAAAAGCGTCGACATCTCCTGCCTGCTCACCAGCGCCGATCCGACGTTCCACCAGGAAGGCGACCGCCCCGACTCCGCCCAGACTTTCCCTGAAAGCATCGAAAAGCTGATGGACTACGACGTCATCCTGTTTGGCGATGTCGATCCGCGTGAGTTTTCCGATTCGCAGCTCCAGATGATCAATGATTTTGTCTCCAAGCGCGGCGGCGGCTTTGGCATGATCGCGGGGACACGCTGGTCGCCCGCCCAATTTAAAAATACGCCGATCGAAGCCATCCTCCCCGTCAACATCAGCAAGGTTGAACCCGACGACACCCGCAGCGCCATCACGCAAGGCTTCCGCCCCGTCCTCACCAAAGCCGGGATGGATTCCTCGATCTATCGCTTCTACGCCGACCGCGCCGTCAACAGCAAATTCCTTACCGAAGATATTCAGCCGATCTTCTGGTATTGCCGCGGCATCACGGTGAAGCCCGGCGTCGGCGAAACCTATGCAGAGCATCCCACTGAATCCGCCCCCGATGGCCGCAAAGCGCCGATTCTCGTCCTCGGACGATTCGGCGCCGGCCGAACCCTCTTCAGCGCCATCGACGATTCCTGGCGCTGGCGCTTCTACACCGGCGAATCCGTCTTCGATACCTACTGGGTCCAGCAAATCCGCTACCTCGCCCGCAGCAAAAAGCTCGGCCAGCGCCGCCTCACCCTCACCAGCAGCCGCCCCAATTATGAACTTGGCGAACAAGTGCGTTTAAACCTCCGAATCCTCGATCCCCAACTTTTACAGCAACTTCCCGACCAGATCCGCGTCGATATAGAGGAAGAGGGTTCCGAGATCAGGGCTCAGGGTTCAGATCGAAATGCTGCAACCGCTCCTTCCCCCAACCCTGAACCCCCAACCCTGAACCCGACCCTCGTCCGCCAGGAGACGCTTGTGCGACAGGAAGGCCAGTCTGACCTCTACGCCGCCTCGTTCACCGCCGACCACGTCGGCCGCTTCCTCGCCAAACTCGCTCCCATCGCCGGTGGCGTGGATGCTTTGGATTTACCCATTGAGGTTATTGTCCCTCGACTGGAATTGAATCAACCCCAGGTTGACCGCGCCGCCTTGTCCCGTCTTGCGTCCGAAACCATGGGCCAGGTCGTTGATCTCAACCACGCTGCCGAAAAATTGCCCCAATTGATCCCCTCAGCCGCTAAAATCATCCCCATCGACATCAACCGTCCCCTCTGGGACGCCCCTTTGGGTATGATTCTGTTCGTTTTATTAATCACGGCCGAGTGGGTGCTGCGTAAGATGTATGGAATGCTTTAAGGAGATTTTGGATTTTGGATTGCGGATTTTGGATTTGAGTTCAATCCAAAATCCGCCATCCAAAATCCAAAATAAAACAAGATGCCTCCAACCGCATTAATCAATTCCCTCGATTCAATCCGCAAGCGCGTTCGCCTTCTCAGCGTCGTCTTCGGCGTCGGCCTCGTTGCCGCTTCCGCCGTTGCCCTGATCTTCCTCCTCATCCTCCTCGATTACACACTCAACCTCCCGCCCGTGCCGCGCGTCTTCATGTTGCTCATCGCGCTAATCGCACTTGGCTATGCGATGTATCGCTGGATCGTCTCGCCGCTCCTTGCCAAGCTCTCTTTGACGGATGTCGCCAGCCGCCTTGAAGCCGCGTTTCCGCAATTCGACGATCGCCTTCGCAGCACAGTGGATTTTCTTGGCGGCCGGGTTCCCGGCTCTGAGATGATGCAATCCCGCGTTGTCGATGAAACCACGCGACTTGCCGGCACACTCAATCTCGGCTCCGCCATCGTCACCAAACCCGTCTGGTATTCTGCCTCGGCGGGCCTGGGCGCGATCCTGCTTTTTTTCGGCCTCGCCGCGTTCGTCGTCACCCCCCAATTCCGCAGCATTGCCTTCTCAAGACTCTTCTCCCCCTTCGCTGGCGTCGCTTGGCCCAAGAGTGTGCAGATCGACATGCTCGGCGACATCCCCGATCGCATCCCTGTCGGCCAGCACCTCGATCTGAAAATGAAGCTCGCCAAGGGCGACCGCGCCAGCGCCAAAGCAATCGTGCTGTACCAATACGGCGAAATCCGCAACGGCGAATTCGTCGGCGGCCCAATCCAGCAGGAATATATGTCCCGCGCGACCGATGGCGCCTTCGCCTCCTCGCTCGACACGCGCGTTGATTCCAATTCGCCCGCAAGCACCATGCGTGTCTGGATCAAGTCCGGCGATGATGAAGCTCACCTTCGCGACATCACCATCGTCCCGCGCCTTACCATCAAAGCCGTCACCGCCACCGTCACCCCGCCCGCTTATGTCAGCAGCGACGCCAAGCCCCAGGTCTTCGACCTCACCAAGGGCGGCGCGATCATGCCCATCGGCGCGAATCTCAAGCTCGATGTGACCTTCAATAAACCGCTCACCGGCAAACCCCAAGACGTTATCATCGAGCCCGCCGACGCCACCATGTCCGCCCCAAAATTCGCCTCCTCTATCTCCATCCCCGGCGGCGTCTCTGATACCTGGCAGGCGAGGCAATCCCTCCGCTTCCACATTCGCGCCACCGATACGGATAACTTCCGGAACAGCGCCCTCGAAGAATACGAACTCATCGTTCGCCCCGACCAAAACCCCTCCGTCCAAATCGAAAACCCAAGGCGCAACGAAGAGCGCACCGCCGTCTCAACCGTCCCGCTGCAGGGTCTGGCCGAAGACGATTACGGAATCCAATCTCTCAAATTGGTCGTCGATCGCCTGGGAGATAAAAAACATTGGGATGTTTCCCTCGTCGCCGGAAGCAATCCCGCCACCAGAGTCACCTGGACTCCTCGCGAAAACTCCGGCGACCGCTTGCGGTTTAGCATGAATTACATTTGGGACCTCGCCCAACTTAAAGACGCTTCCTTAGCGCCCGGCGATGTCCTCGAGTACTACCTCCTCGTCCAGGACAACTTCAACCTCGACAACCAGACCCATCCCCCCGTCCCCAGCGGCCACCTGCGCATCGCCATCGTCAGCCAGGAAGATCTCACCAGCAAAGTCATCGAAGATCTCCGCCAGGTGAAAAACGTCGTCGGCGAAATCAAAACCACCCAGGATCGCACCCGCAGCCAGACCCAAAGTCTGACGGAAGACACGAAAGATAAACCGCAATTAGACGCCGCCGACCGACAAGCCGCCGACCGTCTTGCCAACCAGCAAGCCACCGCCGCCACGCAGGCCAAGCAACTCGCCGGCAAGCTCGATGAGATTCAGAATCGTCTCGAAGAAAACAAATCCACTGCCCAGGAATTGAAGGATCTGGCGCGAGACGTGAAAAACGATCTGAATCAGTCCGCTGAAACCAACATGAAAGACGCCGCCGCCCAACTCGGGCAGGCCAACCAACCCAACACGCCGCAGCCGCAGCGCAATGACCAACTCAACAAAGCCCAGCAAAACCAGCAGCAGGCATCGAATCGTTTGCAGCAGGCGCTCGACCGAATGGAAAATATCGGCACGCTGGCGCAAACGATCGATCGCATCAGCGAGTTGTTGCGGCAGCAGAAGGATGTGAGCAAGCAAACCGCCGACGTCGGGAAGCAGAATATCGGCAAGAAGCCCGACGAAATGAGCCCACAAGATCGCGGCAAGCTAAACAAGGCTGCCGACGCGCAGGCCAAGCTCGCCGAAAAATCACAGCAGGCGATGGCCAGCATGGCCAAGACTGCCGATCAGTTGGAAAAAGCCGACCCCAGCGCCGCCAAGGCCATGAAAGACGCCGCTCAGACCGGCCAGCAACAACAAGTCCAGCAGAACCAGCAAAAAGCCTCCTCCCAAGCCCGCGAAAACCAGCAAGCGCAAGCCCAAGCCGCCCAAAAACAGGCTGAACTCGGTTTGCAGATGATGCTCAATCAGCTTAACGAAGCCCAGAAACGCAAACTCGCCGAACTCTCCAAACAACTTGCTGAGTTGAAAGAGCAAGTCGAAAACCTCATCCGTCGCCAGGCCGGCCACAATCTCGACGATCTCACGCTCCAAGGCGCTGACCACCTCGCCAAGCTCGACGCGAAAACCCGAAGCGAGCTATTCGAAATTGCCGAGCGCGATGAAAAAGTGACAAACAACACGGACCTGCCCACGCTCTCCACCGCGCAGGAATTAACCGAGCGCAACGCCCGCGACATCGGCAAGACCGCCGACGCCGTTCCCAACGCCGGCGAAGCCGCCTCCCAAATCATCCGCGCCGCCGACAAAATGGAACGCGCAATCGTTTATCTCCGCCAAAGCAAATTGGCCGAAGCGTATGAACCTCCGCAGGTCGATGCGCTCGCCTCGCTTTTGGACGCGCAAAAAAAAGTCGAGACGATGAAACAGGACGTCGATCGCCAGGCCAACCAGCAGCACAAAGAAGAAATCCGCCAGCAGTACATCAAGATCAAAGAGGATCAGGAAAAGCTCAATGCCGACACGACCAAGATTGAAACCGCCCACCAACCCGACGGCACGCTCCCGCGTCTCTCTGCCATTCGTCTGGGGCAGCTTCCAGGCGAGCAGGGGAAACTCGCCGATCGCGTCACCGAACTCGCCAAAGACCTCACCGACGCCGACAGCATCATCTATCTCTGGGCCAACAACGACCTCGCCACCTCGATGAGCGGCGTGAAAGACTATCTCGGCAAACAACAAACCGGCGTTACCACCCAGACCGAACAAAATCGCATCGTCGTCCAGCTCCAGGCGATGATCGACAACCTCGTTGAGCCCAAACCCGATCAAAGCAAATTCGCACAGGATTCAAACGGTGGAGGCGGCGGGGGTGGGGCTGGGGCGCAAGGCGGCGGTAAAAAGCGATTGCCCACGGAGGCTGAACTGAAGCTGACGCAGGCGCTCCAGAAAGCCGTCAATTCCGCCACCAAAGTCCTTTCAGATCAAAAGGATAAGGACAAACCCGAACTCCTTTCCCTTGGAAATCGTCAGGGTCAACTTCGCGACATCCTCGGCCAACTCCTCGAAAAATCCTCCCAGGGCCAAATCCACTTCGGCCCTGAACCCGACAACCGCGACCAACTCCCGGAAGAGGCAAACAAAGAGCAGGTCGAAAACCAGGAACTCGATCAGCAACTCCTGACGGGCGAGCAGGCTGACGAAAAAACCGACAAGCAGGTGAACCTCGTCGGCGACCGCATGGCCCGCGTTCGCCAGCGCCTCGCCCTCAACGATGATCCCGGCAAAACCACCCAGATCATCGAAGATCGCATCATCACCGATTTGGATATCCTTGTGGATCAGGCCCGCCAGCAGCAGGCCCAAACCCGCAACGCCAAACCCAAGCCCGGCCAGCAACAACAGCAACAACCCAAACCCGGCGATCAGCAAGCTCAAAACCAAGGCAAGCAACAGCAGCAGAGCCACGGCAACACCCCCGCTGCGAAAAGCACCCTCAACCCCGGCAAAGACGGCCAGGCCGACCTGAGCCAGCAAATTCGCGAGTCCATGCAGGAGTGGGGCGGCGTCACACCAAGACAACGCGCCGCCGTCATTGAAGGCGGCGGCGAAACGATCATCGAGCCATACAAAAAGCTGATCGACGACTACTATAAATCGCTGGCGACCAAGACGACGGACAGGTAGAGAATGACCAATGACCAAATCCGAATTCCCAATGAATGACCAAATCCAAATGACCAAATTATGTCATCATTGGTCATTGGCCATTGGGATTTCATTGGTCATTGGGGTTTGGTCATTGGTTATTTCGCCGCGATGCGGCGCGCAAGAGATTCGTCTTCGCCGCACCGCGCCGCCACCCGCGGATGCGGCACACGCGCCGGCAGTAGGCCCGCCAACGGCGGTGCGTGGAGACGAGATCACGCCGCAGCAGAAGGCAGCGGTCGAGAAGGGCCTGATCTGGCTGGCCAACCATCAGGGACATGAAGGAAGTTACGGCGGCGAGGGGCTCGGGCGGCATGCGGGCATAACAGGCCTTGCGGGGCTCGCGTTTATGGAGGCGGGGAATCTGCCCAATCGCGGGAAGTATGGCGAGAATGTTTCCAAGTGCCTGGATTTCGTTTTATCCGCCAGCCAGGAATCCGGCCTGATCTCCGCCGACAACAGTCAGGGGCCGATGTATGGGCATGGTTTCGCGACGCTTTTTCTCGGCGAAATTTACGGCATGACCGGCGACGATCGGGTGAAAGAAAAGCTCCAGAAGGCCGTGCGGTTGATCGAGCATACGCAAAACAACGAAGGCGGCTGGCGGTATATGCCCGTGCCTTACGATGCGGATATTTCCGTGACGATCTGCCAGGTGATGGCCCTTCGCGCCGCGCGCGATGCGGGCATCAAGGTTGAAAAAGATGTCGTCGATAAGGCAATCAAATATGTCATCAGTTGTCAGAATCCCGATGGCGGATTCAGCTATCAATCCCCGCGCAGCGGCGGCGGAAGTCAGAGCGGGTTTGCGCGATCGGCGGCGGGGGTTTCGGCGCTCTATTACGCCGGCGTATTCGACGGCGACAACATCGTTCGCGGGCTGAAATATCTCGTCCCTTTCAATCCCTCGCAGGGCGGGCAGGATATCCAGATGGAGGGGCACTATTACTACGGCAATTATTACGCGGTGCAGGCGATGTTCCTGGCCGGCGGCGATTACTGGGCCAAATGGTATCCGTCGATTCGCGACCAACTGATCAACAAGCAAGACAACGATGGAAGCTGGCAGGGCGATGCGAGCAAGGATTATGCGACAGCGATGGCGCTGATTATTTTGCAGATGCCCAATCGATATCTGCCCGTGTTCACGGGCAAGGGGCCGGGGAGCTGAGAATGATCAAAGAGCCACGAAGTCACGAAGGTAGAAGAAAGCACGAAGAAAGACTTCCGAGTTTTTCCTTCCTACCTTCGTGGCTCTTCAGTTAAGCAAGCTTCTTGGTGAAGCGATTTAAGCTCAATAGCAAAATGATGATCGCGCAGGTGAGAAGCCCGAAGACGTAGGGCAGCAGATCGATCAATTCCGCGCCGCGGAGGATGATGCCGCGAAGGATTTCCAGGTAATACGTGACGGGGATCGCGAAGGTGACGAGATAAATCGGCAGGGGCATCTGGCTGCGGGGGAACATGAAACCGCTTAGCAGCACTGAAGGCAGCATGATGACGAAGGCGACCTGGGTGGCCGCCACTTGAGTTGTCGCGATGGTCGAAATGAGCAATCCCAACCCGAGAGCGCACACCAGGAAGATCGCGGAGAGTGCGAGCAGTAGAAACAGGCTGCCGTGAATTGGGACGGCAAAGAGCCACACCATCACCGCGAGCACGATGATGGTCTCCACGAATCCGACCAGTGCGTAGGGTGTGAGTTTGCCGAGCAATAATCCCGCGCGGCCGACGGGGGTAACGAAAAGTTGTTCCAGCGTGCCAAGCTCGCGCTCGCGGACGATTGCATAGGAAGTCAGAAAGAGGGTCACCAGTTGCAGGATAATTCCGACCAGGCCGGGCACGAAGAAATGGGCGCTGTCGAGATCAGGGTTGTAAAGCAGCCGCGCTCGCACGTCGATCGGCAGAGCGATCTGGCCGTTTTCCGTACGCGAGGGGGCGGTCTGCATCGTTTCGATGAATTGGCGGCCAATTGCCATCGACCGATTCACGCCTAGCAAGTTGGCCGCGTTTAATGCGGTGCTGGCGACCTGCGAATCGCTGCCGTCGATCAACACCTGCACATGCGTTTGCTCTGAAGCGCCGAGATGATCCGAATAATCGGGCGGAATGCGGATACCCACCTTCGCGCGGCCGCTGGTCATCGCGTGGCGAAAATCATTCTCGCTGAAAACCCGGCCGAGGATTTGAAACTTGCGCGTGTTGGCGAATGCATCGATCAATTCATGCGCGGCCTGGCGACCGTCCAGGTCATAAACAATCGTCGGAATGTTGTCGATCTGCGTTTGAAGAGCGTAGCCAAAGAGCAGCGTCTGAATGACCGGGATCAAAAGCATGAAGATGAGCGTCGTGGGTTGGCGGCGGATGTGGAAGAATTCTTTGATGAGAATGGCGCCAAAGCCGTTCAAGGGCTGAGGGCGGCGATCTTCAGCGGACAAAGGCCGGCCCTTCAGGGCCGGGGTCGATGATTGAGGTGCTGCATTCCCCGGCCCTGAAGGGCCGGGGAATGCTTCAGGTTGTCGCGTTTTTTGCTTTTCGGCGGCGCCGGTCAGGGTGACGAAAACATCTTCAAGAGAGGGTGTAACCGGGCGAATTTGCACGTAGTTGCCGAGCGCATCGCGCAATGTCTGGTCGGTGACTGATGCATCAGCCAGCACATGAATCGCCTGCCCGAACAAGGTTGCGTCGTGAACGCCGGCGATATTTCTGAGCTTGCTCAGTTGAAGCGCGGGATCGGGGATTTCTAATTCGAGCCGATGCGTGCCGGACGGAGTGACTTGCGGAAGCGATTTCAGTTCATCCGGTTTGCCGTGGACGAGCAATCGCGATTGATAGATGTAGCCGACATCGGTGCAGCGCTCGGCTTCATCCATGTAATGCGTGGTGACGAAGAGCGTGACGCCGCGCGCGGAGAGCTCGAAGAGCAGATCCCAGAGCTGGCGGCGGGCGACGGGATCGATGCCGGCGGTGGGCTCGTCGAGAAAAACGACATCGGGTTCGTGAATCAGGGCGCATGCGAGGGCGAGTCGTTGCTTCCATCCGCCGGAGAGGGTGCCGGCGAGTTGATCGAGACGATCGCCGATGCCGGTGAGATCGAGAACGGCTTGAGTGCGCTCGCGAAGCCGTTGCGGCGAGAGGCCGTAAATTCGGCCGTAGAAATTGATGTTCTCGCGAACGGAAAGATCGGCGTAAAGACTGAACTTCTGCGACATGTATCCGATTCTGCGTTTGATGAGTTCGGAATCGGTGGCGATGTCGTAGTCCATGACGGTTGCGCCGCCGCTGGTGGGGGCGAGGACGCCGCAGAGCATTCGGATGATGGTGGATTTGCCGCTGCCGTTGGGCCCGAGCAGGCCGTAAATCGCGCCGCGCGAGACGGTGAAGCTGACGTCGCTGACGGCGACAAGCTCGCCGAACTTGCGAGTCAGGTGGCGGACGTCGATGACGGGCGTGTCGTCAGGCATCTAAATGATTTCTCCGAGTAACGACGGTCGGAATGACCAATGACCAAATCCGAATGCCCAATGAATTTCCAATCTCCAATGTCCAATTGGGTATTGGAAATTGGTCATTGATTGATCATTCGGATTTGGGAATTGGTCATTCATGCGTCTCGCGATTCAAGGGATTGTCATTTAGCGCCCCGCATCATCGAGCCATACATCCGCGGTCATCCCGGGTCGCAGCACATCCAATCCTTCATCGAGTTCAACCTTGATGCGAAAAACCTGCTTGGATCGCTCTTCGGGTGTCTGGATATTGTCGGGTGTGAACTCGGCCTGGCGGGCGATGAAGCTGATGTGGCCGGTGAATTTCCTGTTTTGAAAGCTGTCCACCGTGATCGGAATCTTCTGGCCAATCTGCACATTGAGATGATTTTCAGGCAGATAAGCTCGAACCCACAAATGGCTGGTGTCCAGTACGGACAAAACGGGAGCGTTTGGCGAGATCAGATCACCGGGGCGAAGATCGACCGCTTCGACGACGCCATCGACC
Organism: Tepidisphaeraceae bacterium; assembly: GCA_036265245.1. Lineage (GTDB taxonomy): Bacteria > Planctomycetota > Phycisphaerae > Tepidisphaerales > Tepidisphaeraceae > DATAPK01. The sequence goes on from DATAPK010000370.1 coordinate 11,926, forward strand.
GGTGCGAAAATTTTCAATTCCTTGATTTGCTCGGCGGCCTGATCGAGCTCGGCCTTGCGGAGATTTTGCTGGGCGATGGCGCTTTTCAATTCGGATTGCGTTCGGTCCACCTCGCTGGCGCTGGTGGCGTGGGATTCAAAGGTGATTTTCATTCGCTCGGCGGTGAGCTTGGCGAGCTCAGTGGCGGCGGTGGCGGAAATGAGCTGCGCTTCAGCCTGGGCCTGGCGGGAGAGAAGATCGTATGGTTCGAGCTCGACGAGCAATTCGCCGGTTTTGATCGGCGCGCCTTCGATTGCAGAAACTTTTGAGACCCGCCCGCCGACGCGAGAGCCGACACGGATTTCATCGGCTTCGATAAAACCGGAGACTTTGAGCGGCACGTGGCGATGCTGGGTGTAAACGAGATAGCCGAGAAGAATCAGAACAACGGCGACGAGGATACCGGCACGTTTGAGCATTTCTGGGAAACCAGAATGACGAAACCCGAATTACGAATCAATGACGAAATCCAAATGACGAAAAGGAATTTGATCTTTCCTGGTTATTCGTGCTTCGTCATTCATTCGTTATTCTGGTTTCGATATTCGTCATTTGAGCATCAATCTCTCTGGTCGATCGGAACCACCTTCAAACCGAACGGCCCGGTGTAATCGTCGGTGGGGCGGATGATTCGGTTGTTGATGTGCTGTTCCATGATGTGGGCTGTCCAACCCGCGACTCTGGCGATTGCGAAGATCGGCGTGAACAGATCGAGCGGGATGCCCATCGTGTAGTAAGTGCTGGCGGAAAAGAAATCGACGTTGGGGTTGAGATTCTTGCCTTCCTTTGCAATGCCGATGAGACGCTCGGACATTTCATACCACTTGGAATTGCCGGCGGCCTCGCCAAGTTGCTTGCTCATCTTGCGAAGGAAGGTGGCGCGGGGGTCGAAGGTGCGGTAGACGCGATGGCCGAAGCCGGGGACTTTTTGCTTGTTGGCGAGCATGTCGCGGACTTTTTTCTCAGCGGTTTCGGCGTCGCCGCATTGAAGGAGAAGTTCCATGACATCCTGGTTGGCCCCGCCGTGGAGCGGGCCTTTGAGGGCGGCGACGGCGCCGGTGACGGCGGCATGCATATCCGCAAGTGTCGCGGCGATGACGCGGGCGGCGAAGGTGCTGGCGTTCATGCCATGCTCGGCGTGCAGCACCAGGGCCGCATCCATCACGCGCGTCAGCGTGTCGTGCGGCTTTTTGCCATTCATCATGTACAGGAAATTTGCGGCCACGCTCAGGCCTGGGTCGGGATTGATTGGTTCCAGCTTATTTCGCAGGCGATGGAAGGTGGTGACGATTGTCGGGAACTGCGCTGTCAGGTGAATCGCTTTGCGGCGGTTGGCGTCGTGGTCGTTGCTGTGGAGATCGGGATCGCCTTCGCCGAGGGCGCTGGCGGCGGTGCGAAGGGCATCCATCGGCTCGGTCGCGCTGGGGACGGAACGCAGAATCTCCTGCACGTGCTTTGGCAGCGACATCGACGAGCTAAGTTGCTGCTTCAGGCTTGCCAGTTCGCTCTTATTGGGCAGTTTTCCTTCCCAAAGCAGGAAGGCGACTTCTTCGAACGAAAGATTCTCGACGACGTCGGCGATGTCATAGCCGCGATAGATCAGTTGACCTTCGGTGCCGTTGATAAAGCAAATATCGCTCTTGGCGGCGACGACTCCCTCAAGGCCCCCGGACGGTTTAACTGGAGTTGCAGTAACAGCTTGCGACATGGAACCTGGTACCTCGCGATTTGCTTTAAGGAACGGATTTCAGACGCAGAAATTCCGCACCGGTAACTCGCAAATCGTCGAAAAGGGAACTCGGCGGCGGAAGCTCGCAGACGCTTGGCGGAATATAGCGGCCCGACAAAATGGAGTCAATTTGCATACTGCGCCGATCAACTTTATCGTGTAATCCTGCGGCGTTGGCGACGACTCTGAATGGGCCAGGCAGTTCTTCCAACTGATTTTGAAATGACATTCGCACGGAAGTGCATCGTTTATGGTTTGCTTGTCGTCCTGCTGGCCGGGCATGGCCTGGACGTGGTTAAATCGAAGGAGCATTGGCCGTTTTCTCCTTATCCGATGTATGCGGATCTGGAGAACACGCGGTCGATGCGGATGACGCGCATGGTGGGGGTGACCGCGACGCGTCCGCCGCGCGAGGTGGTGTTCAATGCGGTTTACCTTCGCAATTCGTTGAGCGTTTGGGAAACCGGCGGGCAGGTTCGCAAGGCCCAGGTTTTGACTGCCGCGAGGGAGTTTCTCGCCAATTACAACAAACAGATGAAGGGGATTCGGAAGGACCGTCGCCTGGCTGCGATCCGGGTGTATGAGTATGTCTGGTATCTGAACCCCAATCGAAGCAAGCTTGGCGATCCGGATGAAAAACATTTGCTGGCGGTGGCGCGGTCGCATCAGGTTTCGCTGCCGCCCAAATCGAGCAAGAAAAAGATCAAGCCTGCGCCCAAGGTTAAGAGAAAAAAGAAGAAGGTGACAAGTGCCCCCGCTTGAAACGGCTTCTTCAATTAAAACTTCGCCGGATGCGATGAGCCGTTTGGGTAGGCGGGTGGATCGTTTTTTCTTTCGGCCGACCACATCGTTCGATTTGGGAATCTGCCGGATTCTTTTTTTCCTTTGCGTGCTGATTTTCAATATGCCTCGCAATGTCGAGAGTTGGGGCAATGTGTCTCGCTTATTCTGGCGGCCGGTCTGGTTGTTCAAGGTGTTTCACCTTCCGCTGTTTACTTCGGCGCATCTTCGTATTTTTGTGATGGCCTGGGGCATTTCGTTGGCACTGTCCTGCGTGGGTTTGTTCACGCGCGCCAGCACGATCTTTGCGCTGGTGATGGGGACGTATCTTCTTGGCTTGCCTCACAACTTCGGGAAGGTTTCGCATGGCGATCCGATTCTGATCTTCACGATGTTGATCTTCGCGATCTCGCGATGCGGAGATGGGTTTTCGATCGATGCGCTGATTCGCAAATATCGCCGCAAACCAAAGCCTCGTCGAAGCGGAGAATATACCTGGCCGATTCGCATGGCGTGGATCATGCTGTCGATTGTTTTCTGCGCGGCGGGTGCGACGAAACTGATTCGCTCGGGGACGGCGTGGGTTACGAGCGACAATCTGCAGATGCTTTTGCTGCAGCATTATTTTACGTTGACGAATCCGCCGACGCAGATCGGCCTGCTGATCGCGCGGCACCCGATGCTGTGCCACGTGCTGGCGGCGATGACGATTGTGGTGGAGTTGTCGTTTCCGCTGTCGCTTTTCAGCAGGCGGTTGCGCCGCGTGCTGGTGCCGGCGGCGTTTTTCATGCAGGTGGGAATCGGCATCGCGATGGGGGTTTATTTCACGCAATTCATGATCAGCTATCTGTTTTGGATCCCCTGGCGACGGATTGCCAGGTTCTTTCGGAAATGGAAAGTTTTCCGGATTGCCCGCGTCGGTCGTTGAGACGAATTTTTGTAATCGTGCATATTCGTGCATTCTCGTGCACGAGATTTTTTCACTTGTCAAAGAGCGCGCTCGAAGCCTGCCGAGCGCGGAACGGTCGTTCCATATTCACGGGTGTGTTGCGCAAAAAGTGTCGTTTTGGCGCAACATGTTTTGGTAAAACCGTCCTGGCGTGCTGAAAATAGGGAAAATGATTTTTCTGGAATGGGATTTTGTGTTTTGGCGCGCTGCGCTGTTTGACCTGGCACGGATTTGACGGCTACCTGTGATAGAATAATTGGCTTGTCCAATCGTAGATACTTGAGGACATATTACCTGCGGAGATCTACTGCTTGCATCAAGTCACTGAGGAATCCGGTTTAATCGCGCTCAAGCCGGCGGAGAACGTTCCGCCGATGCTGACGATCGACCAGGTGCTTGAAAAAGCCCGTGTGCGGGCGAATTTGCGAGAGATCGCTGCGACGCGCGAGCGACGGCTGCCGAGTCTTGCGCAAGCAGAGCCGCTGTTTGTCCGCCTGCTTTGGCTTGTCGTGGCGGCGGCGCTGATCTGGGGGCATTTTTATCTTGTCAAATCGTATTGGGCGCCATCGCATCCGGGGGTGGATCAGAACGGTTATCAGGTTGGGGGGAAATTATTCTCGGAGACGTTTTCGACGGGTTACAAGCCGGCCAATCCGTTTATTTATGTGGGTTGGATGTGGGTGCAAACGCCGGACGGGTGGGTCTATCCGAAATATCCGCTGGGCATTCCGGTGCTGGATGCGGTTTGCATTTGGCTGGCGCCGACGATTCATCAGGGTGTTGTCTGGTCATACATGGTGAGTCCGGTGTGTACGGTTTTGGCGGCGGCGGCGATGTTTCTGATGTTGCGCACCGTGGCCAGCTCGTTCGCGGCGGTGCTGGGATTGATTTTGATGGCGGCGAATCC
>DATAPK010000371.1:0-6094 GCA_036265245.1 Tepidisphaeraceae bacterium
TACGTACTTACGTATTTATGAGAACAATCTCCATCACTTGCGACGGACAAAACGTTCGGATCGGCAGCGACGAAAACCCGAACCCGCGGCTGACGATCAGCCAGGTCGACCCAAAGCGATGCACGCCCTGGCAAAAACGCGCCGGCAGCGAGTCGTGCTTCATCAAGGGATAACCCCCAGGCAGGCAAACCTGTCCGCCATGTGTGTGCCCCGCGAGAACCAAGTCAGACTGAAGTTGCCCCGTTCGTTTAATCTGATCCGGATAATGCTGCATCACAATCCGCAACCGTCCTTCTTGGCGTGGCGGAATGGAATGCAGAAATTCATCGTCCAAATCGCCCCGATACACGCCGGGCATGCCGATTAACTCGATCACATCTTCGTTGGCTTCCAAAAGGGTGCGTGCGCCGTTGAGCAGATGCAGGCGATAGGTCATCAGATTGGGCGCGAGCAAATCGCCGTCGTGATTGCCAAGAATCCCCCACACGCCCAGCCGTGCCGTCAGCCCGTCAATAAACCGCTGCAACACGGGCAGCGTCGGCTTTCGCATCCATTTATGCTCGACAAAATCGCCGGTGCAAAGAATCAAATCCGGCCGATTCTCGCCGACCATCCGATGCAGTTCGTCATACGCCGGCCACCAGTGCGTCTTGAGATGCAGATCCGCCAAATGAAGAATTCTCAGCCCCGCCAGCTTCGGCGAAAGATTTTCGATCGGCAGCGCCACCCGCGCCCATTCAAACCCCGCCGGCGATCCGACTTGCAGCCAGCGCCCGGGCCGGACGATCTCGATTCGAGGTTCAGAAGTTTCATCTTGCAATACGTTCACGCGCTCAATGGAGCGGGAAATGTATGATCGGCGGCGGGAATTGTCACTGGCGCAAGTTCCGCTCCAGCGTCCTCCTCAAATGTTGCCCCACAATCTGCTCTTCACCCGGTTGCAACACCGACGATTGGACCATCATCCGCTTCCCCCGCCCGGACAACAAAATCGATGGATCGTTCTGCAACAATTCCTCCATGATTTTGTCCGCGATCTCCGAATCCAAATCGATATGCAATTGCGACCCCTCCATCCTCAGCTTCACGCCTGAAATATCTTTCACCTGCTCGCGAATGTGTGCGATCTGTTTCTCTTTCAATTGATTTTGCCCATCCACGTCTTTCGAGAGAAAAAGCTTCAACGCCGTATAAACCCCCGCGAACTCTTCTTTTCCGACTTTCATCCCTCGCCCGATCCGGACATTCGGCGACGCGTGAAATTTGCATCCCTCAATAATCGTTCGCTTCCCAAGCACCAGACCCGTTGGTTGCGGCCCATGAATCCCCTTGCCGCCGCTTGTGATCAGCGCATCCACCCCCACATCGCGCGTGTATCGCCACAGATTTTCCTTCGGCGGCACCGAATACGCCCCATCCACCAACACGGGAATATTCTTTTGTCTCGCCCCTTCAACAATTCGCCGCCCCCACGAATCACCGTCGCTGCCAAACGCCAGCAGCACAATCGCCGCCGTCTGCTCGTTGATCGCGTCCAAAAACTTTTCGACATTCGTTCGTCGATCTTGCACGCCGACATGCACAATCTTCCCGCCCGCCGCCCGAATCGCCGCGTCACATTCCGTCCCGCAATCGCAAAGCTGCATGATGACCTGATTGCGCATCCCCTGCGTGTCGGGCAGTCGATTCGCCGACTCTTCGTTGGTCCCCGCGATGCATCCCGCAATGGCCAGCAATATCCCCGACGCCGCCCCACAGCTCACAAACGCCGCCTCGTTCTGCGTCATCCGTGCGATCGCTTCGCCCATTCGATCCTGAAGCTCAAACAGATTCACAAACTGCCGTGACGCCTCCGCCATCGCCGCCACCACCGCCTCCGGCATAATGGTGCCCCCAAACCGCGTGTAGATGCCTCTGGCATTGATGAAAGGCCGAACTTTAAGCTCCTCATAGATGTTCATAACGTTTATCAGACAATCCCGCTCGAAATCCGTCAATTTCGGCCACTTAAACCGTCCTAAATCAAGTCGCTAAATCAAGATAAACTTGCAGCAGGGGGGTGCCCCCGTATACTTATAAATGGCGTTCTGAATCGCACCATGAATCAACCCCAACGACGAAATCCGATCGCCTTTGCCCTCTGGGCCAACGCGGCGCTGCTGGCGGGGATTCTCTATGTGCTGGTCGGCCGAAGCAATTCCTCCACGATGCTTTCGATGGCGTTGGGCGCGGACGACGCCGCTAAAATCCCCCTCGCCCCGCAGCCCATCGCCGGCGGTGCGGGATTGTTTCTCATGCCCGCCCAGTTCGCCGTCAATCAGTGGGGCTGCTACATCATGGACGTCGACCGCAAGACGATCTGTGCCTATCAGTTCTTCCCCAACGATCACCAGCTTCGTTTGATGGCAGCCCGTAATTTCACTTACGATCTGATGCTCAAAAATCTGAACACCGGCACCAATCCCGGCGAGATGATGCCTGAAGAAGTGCATAAACTTGTAGAGAAGGAACAACAGGATCAACGCGTCCGCGGCGCGACCGACACGGCCCCGCCCGCGGAAACGCCAGCCAAGCAGGAATGAACCCAAAGCCCCGGAGATTCGCACCATGATGGCCAAAATGTTCTATACGTTGGAGGAGACCAAAGCCGCCCTCCAGAAGAACGAAGAGGAAATCAAGCAACTCGCCCGCGAAGGACGCTTGCGCGAATTCCGCGACGGCCCGCGCCTCATGTTCAAGGCCGATCAGGTTGAGTCCATCAAATCCGAACTCGGCCTCGGAGGCAGCACGCCCGACATCGGCATCTCCGACACCGGCGCACCCATCGGCCTGGTAGACAGCCGCGGCGCCAGCGGCACTGGCATTTCCTTGTCCGACACCGATCCCGGCGCACGCAGCGGATCGACCGGCGGAATCGCACTGGCTGGCACGGGCACCGGCACAGGCATGCCGCTGAAAGATGACACCGCGCTTGCCGCCGATCTTGGATTATCCGGCTCAATGGGCGGTGTCCCTTCACCGGGCCGGCCCGGTGGGGCCAGTCTTTCCGGAGGCACCGCCGCTGGTCGCAGCGGCGTCAGCGTCCTCACCGCCGATGACACCGAAACCGCCGATCCCTCCGCTCAAACGAATATCGCCAGTAATGTTCCCGATCAGGTCAACCTCGACGCCGTCGGCTCCGGCTCCGGTTTGCTCGATCTCACTCGCGAGAGCGATGACACCAGCCTCGGCGCTGAACTGCTCGACGAAATCGCCCCTGGCACCGGCAGCAAATCCGGCGGCACGCGCGGCGGAAGCACCGGCTCCGGCGCGGTCGCGGGCAGCCTCGCGGGTGGAACCGCCGGCGGCACTGCCGTCGCCGAACCCGCTATCTCCAGCCCACGCGGCGTGGCCGTCGCCGGCGGCATGATGTACGAACAACCCGATCCGCTCGCCCCCGCCTTTGCGGGCGCGGCGTTCGGCGCCTCAATCTTCGTTATCTACGGCGGCCTTGCACTCACCGCCGCCGTTCTCAGCACCAAGATCCCCCTCGTCACCATGGTTCAGGAAAAAAACCTGAGCCTCTGGGCCCTGGTGGGTATCGGCGCCGGCGTATCGGTTCTCTTCGCGATCATCGGTTTCATCGCCGGCAAGCGATAAGAAATCGTTCGTCTTGGTTATCGAGATTTTCCCCGTGTAGCCCGGCGAGCATGCTGTGCAGACCGGAGACATGGGCAAGCCACAACGCTTCATCCAAAAATGCGCTATTATCGTGGAATGTAATCCGGCTGATTTTCGCCGCCGGGGATGGGATAGAATTTGTCGCGCAATGGAATCTCGCGATATCGATCCGGGTCCTGGTAATTCAGTTTATCGACGATGTTATGCACGTCGGCCAGGTTTACGCTGGTCTGCTCGCCGGTTTGGGTGTCTTCGATCGTGCGCTCGCCGCGAATGGTTTCGTCGAAATCCGTCAGGCTGCGCATCTTGATCTGCTCGTTCCGCTCCACGCTCTCGGTATTCGCGTAGTGCGCATCGGCGATCTTCTGATTCGCCGCCTGCATCGCCTTCGCGTGCGCGTTAGCCGCATCAATTTCGCGGCGAGACTTGGCCGCCACCGCGTCCGCGTTTTCACTCAGCGAAAACGCCTGCGCCAACATCACCGGAAGATCCTTCTCAAACGTATCCCGCGGCGCGATCAGTTGCAGGGAAACATAATATCCCCACGTGCCGTTCACGACCGGCGTATATTCAAACTGAATCAAAACCCGCATAGGTTTGGGCCCATTTTGATCGGTTATCGTCACATCATAAGTAATCTGCGCCCCTCGCCCGCCCTGCATTCGCCCCGGCACCGACACCACCTTGATCACTTTATCCGGAACCGAAGTCGGCCCTCCTCTGCGCTGGCTCACCGCGCTGTTGGCGTGAATGATGTTTCCCAGCGTGGTGGCCGGGTCTGCGTTGTACGGCGCCACCGCCATATTCAGGCCCGCCTGCCGCGTCATCGGATTGTTCGGCGTGTACATCGTGCCGCCAAACGCCATCCTGATCTTCTGATTCGCCGGCCCGGTGATCAGCAAATTACTTTCCGTCTGCGCCTGCGTCGTCCAACCTTGTGCGATCCCAATCGCGCCAGTGCGATCGGGAAACGAATAAGGCTGCAACGGCACCGCTGCCATTTGTGTTTTGATATCCGGCTCGGCAACTCCGGCAGCGGGCGTGGGCTGTGCCGTCAACGCCGCCCACTGGGCACGCGTCGCATCCGCCTTGCCAAATACCACAAACACCACCGCGCCCCGGTCGCGCAGCTTCGTCGTCACAAATCCTTTCAATGTTTGTCCGTTCAATTGCGTCGAGAAGCTTACGAAGGCGGATTTGTGATCGCGCTGATCTTCATAAGCCCCCAGAATCTTCGGCCTGCCGCCAAAATATCTCGCCAGATCAGGAAACGTCGCCATCAGCGCATCTTGCGTGCTTGTGGCATTCGGAATCTCCCGCACCAGCGATCGCCCAACATCCGTGCTGTTCAAGACCACATAATTCGCCAGCGCATCCGCAGCCGGCGCTGGAGTTGCCACTGCCGCCGCCGCGCCACGATGCAATTGATACGTTGCACCATCCGTCACGAGTGTCAGATCATCCCCCTGATGGGTGGCGGTAAAGTTGAACGCATTCCCGCCCGCCGTGAACACGCCTGAGAGATGATCGCCATCCTCATGCGCCGTCAGCGGAAATTTCTGATCCCCCTTGCGAATTTCCCCTTCAAAGTTTGCCCCGTTCGGCGTTATCACCACCGCGATCCCCGTCCCATCATAATTTCCCGCATAATCCGCCGCCGCGGCAAAGCGGGAAAGCAGGCCCGCAGTGATGACGGAAGCAGCCGAGAGAAATAGAGCCCTGCGATTCATAAGAAATCCTTCCGTGCGCAAACGAGTTGATCCGATCTACCGGCAATGAACACAATAGTCGACTGGATGGATTCACGGAAGAAGTCTTTTTGACCACCTAACCCCGTATCGCCGTCAACTTATGTACGCACGTCACCGCCAGCGATCCATCGCCCACGGCGAATCCTACGCGTTTCGTCGACCCCGCCCGAATATCACCCGCGGCAAGGATTCCCGGGATGGTGGTCTCCAGCGGGCACGGCTCGCGATCCTTCAGCGGCCATTGGCCCGAACGAAATGCGTCGATGCCCGTCAGGATATAGCCAAGCGTGTCGCGCGCCAGTTCCTTCGGCAGCCAGGAGCAACCCGGCTCAGCGCCGATGAAAACAAAGGCGGCGGCGAGGGACAACTTCTCATAGTTTCCACGCGCGCTTTCAACAGCGCCTTCGGGAGTGAAATCGCGAAGCGTGACGCCCTCCAGGCGTCGCTCGCCATGCACAGCGGCAATTTCGACGCCTTCATGCAACTTAATGTTGGGCATGGAGCGAATTCGATTAACGAGATAATCCGACATGCCCGGGCCAAGCTTTTTGCGGATGATCAAATGAACGGTTCGGCCGCGGCAGCAATCCGCCAGAAACATCGCCGCCTGCCCCGCGGAATTTCCCGCGCCGACCACCGCGACATCCTGGGTATCGTAAAGAATCGCCTCCACAGTGGTGCAC
>DATAPK010000372.1:0-14389 GCA_036265245.1 Tepidisphaeraceae bacterium
TGGCTGGTCGGCTGGCGCGATGCGAGGCCCGGTGATGGATCAAGGACACTGTCGAAGATCAGTTCGTTCGCGTAAGTCCCTGGGTTCCAAGATATACTCTGTTTTGGAAAGCCGATATCGGGCACCGACATGACACAATCCAGTGGGACACCCGTCGTTGCAATCCTCGACTCACATTTGGCGTGCTTTCGCTCTGTTCAGTTGGGGGTCAACAACTTTTCTCAGGCGATCGCGCATTGGGATCTTAGTATTTGCCCGGCCACCGATGCCCTTGCGCATATCAAACGCGTGCGCCCCAAGGGAATCGTTCTTGGGCCGATGCACAGCCTCGTCTTTGAGGCGATCCAGCCATTACTGAGGCAAGTTGTCGGGGTGTGCGGCTTTTATGGCATCGAGAGGGGCGTGAAGTTTCCGAATGTGGATATTGACGACAAGCAGGTCGGCGTGATGGCTGCGGATGATTTTCTCCAAAAGGGATTCCGGGATTTTGCGTTTTTGGGGATAGAAGGGTTTACCTGGTCACGCGATCGCCAATCAGGGTTTACGTCGAGAGTTCAGCAACGGGGGTTTGAGATCAGCAGCTTTGAACAACAGGTGGCTTCAGTGAGCGTCTTCACGGATAACGTGCGGTCGAATCCTCAGCCGGATCTTCTGTCGTGGCTTCAGAATCTTCCAAAGCCAGTGGCGCTTCTGGCGTGCCACGATCCTCGCGCGCAGGTCATCACTCAACTATCTGCCGCGAATGGGCTGAATGTGCCGGACGATATTTCCGTGCTTGGCGTGGATAACGATGATCTGTTTTGCGCGCTGAGCCGGCCGCCGCTTTCAAGCGTGGCAATTCCGTGGGAGCGAGCGGGTTTCCTGGCGGCGGAATTGCTTCATCGCATCATGCAAGGCGAAAAGATTCCACCCGATCAGCATCTGATCAAGCCCACTGGCATTGTTGAAAGGCAGTCCACCGACGCCATGGCGGTTAAAGATCCGGACGTGCGAAATGCGATGCGGTTTATTCGGGCCAATGCGGATCGACTGATCAATGTTGATGACGTGGTCCATGCGGGGACATTGACTCGCCGCACGCTGGAGCGGCGATTTCATGACGTGCTGGGTTATTCGCCGCTGGAGGCGATTCGACGGGCGCGGCTCGTGCGCGCGAAGCTATTGCTGAGCACGACTGAATTTCCGGTGGCGAGAGTCGCGCAGGAGTGCGGCTTTGGTCAGACAAGCTGGTTCAGCAAGGCCTTTCGAGAGGTTTTTGATGAATCCCCCGTCGCGTATCGCAAGCGAACGTCTGGAAATTTACGCTGATCACCTCTTTTGTCTTCGTCGACCGATCATCGCTGCCAATCCCAGACCAAGCATACCTATCGATCCCGGCTCTGGAACCAACGTGCCCAGCGCCGGGGGTGCGAGACTGATCGGAGATGCTCCGAAGTTGCTCGCAATGGCGTTTAAGTCCAAAAGATTGACGCGGCCGTCGTAGTTGAAATCGCCTGTTTGCCACGCCGCGCCGCTGGAGGTTCCAAAGTTTGCTGCCAGTGCGTTGAAGTCGGCGATGTTTACCTGGCCGTCCAGATTGGTGTCGCCGTAGTAGGTGTACATCAGGGAAAGTTGGGACGAAGAGGAGTTGTCGAAGTAGCCAATCCCTTTTCGGAGATCAGACGTGTTGCTGGAGTGAATCTGGCCTGAAGTAAAGTTGGAGGGATAAGCAGCGCCGAGGATGGTCTTCACGGTTGATACTGGATCGGAACTGCCGGTGTAGTCGAGCAACAGTTTGCCGGATTTGAGATCGGCGCCGGCGCCGCTGAGCACAGGATTTTGAGCGCCTGCGCCTTTCAGCACCAGGGTTCCGCCTTGGACGCTCGTCACGCCGGTGTAGGTGTTATTGCCGCTTAGCAGGAGCGTGCCGGTGCCGCTCTTGATGAGCCGGAAGGCGCCGCCGCCGATTGGTCCGCCGACAGCGAGTGGGCCGGTGCCGTTGACGGTTATTGTGCGGTCGGCGGAGAGTGTGACTGCGCCGGTGCCGACATTCAGTGCGTTGCTGCCGTTGAAGGTGAAGTCGCCGTTCCAGTTTTGCGCGTTGTTGGTTGTGAGGGTGACGGCCGAGCCGCTGGTGTTGTTGATGGTCGTGCCGCCGGCGATGGTGAGCGGGCCGGTGCCGATTGCGGAGGGGTTATTGATGTTGAGCGTTCCGGCATTGAGCGAGGTTCCACCGCTGTAGGTGTTGGCGTTGTTGATCGTCAGCACGCCGGTGCCGGTTTTCGTCAGTGCGCCGCTTCCGGCCACGGCGCCGGGGCCGTTCAGAATGTAATTGTGCAGCGAATTATCGAATTGAACGCTGCTGGGGCTGACGGTGGCATCCGTAACGCTGACGGTGAAGTTGGTCGCGTTGTCATCGAGCAGGACAACGTCGCCGCCAACGTAGTCCGTCGCATTATCAACTACCTGCCAGTTTTTCGGATTTGAGAGCGTACCCGTTGTCCAGCTTGAGCTGAGCGCGCCGGTCCAGCGGCGGGGGACGAGGCTCGCGATTTGCGATTGAGCCAGTGCATAGTCGTAGATTCGGAAATCGTCGATCGAGCCGCTGAAGAGCGGATCGTTAAACTGGCTCTTGCCGATGTAGTTCAGTGTTGGGTTGACATCGCTCGGATTCAGCAGGATTTGGCCGGCGACGGTGGGTTTCCCGTTGACGTACAACACGGCGGTGTTTCCTCCGAGCGTGATCGCGAGGTGGACCCATTGGCCGGCGGTCAATGGATCGGTGTCGAGGATCTGCTCGGTGGTATTGCCGCCGGTTGTGATGGCAAAGCGCATCGTGTTAGCGCCGGAGAGCGGGGTCAGGAACATATATGACGTGGTGCCGTTTCCGAAATCGAAGATGCGTTGCCAGGCGTTGCCGCCATTCCATTTGACGTCGGCGGCGATGGTGATGTCTTTGCTGCTGGCCACGCCACTGGGCAGCGTGACGTAGTTGCTCGTGCCGTTCAGGTTGATCGCCTGGTCCTGGCCGGTCGGGCCATTTCCATACGTCGGATTGCCGAACGCGACGCCACTATTGGCGCCGGCGTTGTCGTTCACGTTCCCATCGAACTTATATTGAGACTTTGCCGCCGAGGTGGGATTCGCAAGAACGAACTGCCATTGCTGGACATTCGAGTTCAGATTGCTGAACTGGAAGCTGTTAGTGGTGCTGGTGGTAAGATACTTGCTGCTGTTGCCGTTCTCAATGTAATAGTATCCGTTGCCGGCATCCTGGATATACCAGTTTTGCGTGAGGTTGTTGGCCATGCCAAATTGCTGGACGACCGCTCCATTTAAGATTGAACTGTTCGCAACCTCCGCTGTCCTTCCGCTGTTGGCGTTAAAGAGCTGATAGTATCCATCCTTGGTTCGGACGATATTCCATCTTTGATTCAACGCACCAGTGTCGGTTCCTGAATTGATCGCCGCTCCATCGGTCGTGCCGGCACCGACCACTTGCATGACCGCGCCGGTTTGGCGATTGACGATTTCCCAACGATAGCCGTCGAGGGCGGGCTCGATATCGCCGGTGGTTTGGATATCGGCGTAAGCATCTTCGCCTTGGCCGGCCTGGATCATGTACTGGCGCATCGGACCGATGCCATTGAAATAAACATCGCGGTCGCTGCTGACGAAGCGATAGGGCGTTGTCGTGCCCATTCGCTCAAACCCACCGGCATACGCGCGGATGCTTCCATCGGGATTTCGATAGACCGCGGCAGCGGTGTCATTGGGGCGATTTTCCGCATAACCCAGTTGCACGCCCTGCGAATCCTGAACAAACAGGCCGCGAGCCCGCAACACTGAACTCCACCACAGGCCTTGCTGCGCGCCGTATTCGGCGGCGTAGATTGCTTCTCCCAGGCCGTGCAACTCTGGCGCGGACGGGATGCCGCCGCTGGCCACCACGTGCTGGAAAAAATTCGCGTAACTGTTTGCCGAGCCGCCAAGCACGTGCGTGGCGCCATAGTTGGTGACGCTCGATATCGGGTCATACCAGGATTGAGCGAGGTCACTATTCAACGCGGTGCCGCCGACCAACCCGACGCCTTGATAATTGGCGTCGGTCTTGAGGCTCGCCATGATGTCGTGCAGGTTCTGCTGCGTTCCCTGGCCGCCCCAAAAATCGGGCTCGTTGAATGGCGTTACGTCAGTAACGGTCCATCCTTTGGAACTCATGTAGCTCTTGGTCGCATCGAGAACCTTCACCCATTGGCTCACGGAGACGCCGGAGCCGCTTAAATAGGAAGCATCCGTATCGCCGACGTTGGGGCCAATGAAAATCGGCTTGTTCCCCGCCATGGCGGCGATGCTTAATTGGGTATTGAGTTGCGACTGGGAGTTTGGGCCGATTGATCCATTCGCCTGCAAGGCTTCATTTACAAAAAAATTGGTGGCAATGAGATCAATGTTGTTTGCCCCCATATTGTTGATGCTCAGCCGCATGTTGTCGGAATTGTCTTCCACAACCTCGACGCCCCATTGCGAGATGGATTTAGTCACCCCCGTCGACGAGGTGCTGAAAGTGACGATCTGGGCACGAGACGCAAGCGGCACAAGCAGCGATGCAAGACTGACAGCGCCCAAAACTTCGCGCCGCCTTTTCATGATGTGATTGGGCCTGTACATCCGATCAGGCCTTTCTTCTTCGACGAGCCATGATCGCTGCCGATCCTGCGAGCAGCACGCTGATCGATGCCGGCTCAGGAACCAGCGTGCCTAGCGCTGGCGGCGCTGCCCCAGCAATGGGAGAGGCTCCGAAATTGCTCGCGATGGCATTTAGGTCCAAAAGATTCACGCTGCCGTCATAGTTGAAATCCCCCGTTTGCCAATTTACGCCGCTGGCGGTTCCAAAGTTGGTTGCCAATGTATTGAAGTCGGCGATGTTTACTTGGCCATCAAGATTTGCGTCGCCATACCACGTGTACATCAACGCCACTTGCGATGATGTGGCATTGTCGAAGTAGCCGATGCCTTTGCGCATGTCTGGCGTGTTGCTTGAATGGATCGGGCCGGTGGCGAAGTTCGACGCGTAACCGGCGCCGAGGATCGTCCGCACTTGTGCGATCGGATCAGATCCGCCGCCAGAGTAATCGAGCAATAACCGTCCGGCTTTCAGATCCGCGCCGCTGGTGCCATTGAGCACGGGGTTCTGAGCCCCCGCGCCTCTCAAAATCAGAGTTCCGCCCTGCACTGTCGTGATACCCGTGTAGGAGTTGCTGC
The DNA here is from genome assembly GCA_036265245.1 of Tepidisphaeraceae bacterium. GTDB lineage: Bacteria > Planctomycetota > Phycisphaerae > Tepidisphaerales > Tepidisphaeraceae > DATAPK01. Next base: position 5,245 of record DATAPK010000372.1, read on the forward strand.
CCGCGAGGGTAAGTGAGCCAGTGCCACTCTTAGTCAATGAACCACCGACGCCGCTGATCGCGCCGTCAAACTCACTGTTTACTGTCGATGCGACCGTCAACCGTCCCGCCCCGAGTGTCACGTTGGCGCCCGCGGGACCAAAGAGCGAACCGATCGTTTGCGTCACGCCATTGACGTCCAGCGTCGCACCGGAAGCGATCGACACGGCGGTGGCGAACGGCAGCGGCGAGCCCACGCCGCCGGTGTAAAGCGCACCCACCTGCGCCGCCGTGAGCGCGGTGTTGTAGAGGTTGATCCCGCTCAGTGAGCCAGAGGTTGGGAGTTCTCCATCTACATTAGTGGGTGCAAATCCGATGCGAATCTTTGTGCCGGTGTCGGTGTTGAGAAATTGATTCTGGCTCAGCGCTTCGGCCACGCCATCGACGTAAACCATCTTGGTTCCGTCGGCGTCGGTGTAGGTGAGCAGGTGCCAACTGCCGTCGGCGACGTTGGTTGATCCCGCGACCCATCCGCCGCCCCAGCGCACTGCGTCGGGAAGCGTGCCGGAGCCGGAGTTGCTGCCGGTGCCGAGGTAAAACGTGGAGAAGCCGGAGGTCCAGTTGGTTCCATCCCCTTTGTTGAGAATGGTCGCGCCGGCTTGGGTTGTTTTGATCCAGGTTGAAAGCGTCCAGTTGCTGTTGCTGCTCAGATCGGTCACGCCGGAATTGATGTCGACGGTTGTGCCGTTGCCGTTGAGCACCAGCGCGCCAAGCCCTGCGAGAGGCCCGCCTGTCGTGTTAATCGAGCCGGAGCCGCCGTTGGCTTTGAGCGTGCCGTTCATGATCGCGCCGCCGGAGCCGTCGTTAATCACCGTCGAGCCGGAGATGTGACTGAAGGTGTAACTCGCAACCGGCGTTGCCGCGGTGATGGCAGTGGGGTTGCTAAGTTGAAGCGTTCCGCCAGTGATTGTGGTTTGGCCGGTGTAGGTGTTTGCGCCACTGAGGCTCAGCACGCCGCTGCCGTTTTTGGTGAACGATGCTCCGCCGGCCCCACTGATGTTGCCGGCGAAAGTGGTATTTGCGGAAGACGAGACAGCCAGTTGCCCGCCACTGCCCAGTTTGATGGCCGACCCGACCGGCCCGGTGAGCGAGCCGATCATCTGATTCACGCCGTTGACATCGAGAACCGCGCCGGCAGCGATGGTGACATCCGTCGTCGTCGGCAACACCGAGCTCATCCGCCCGCCGGTATAAAGCTGCGCAACCTGACTTGCCGACAGCGCGGAGCCGAATATCTTGATTCCGCTGAGCGAGCCGCTGGGAATCACGTTGCCGTCGCTCTCGCCGGCGGGAGAGAAGCCGAAGCGAATCATCGAGCCGGTGTCGGCGTTGGAGAATTGGTTCTGGCTGATCGATTGGGCGACGCCATCGACGTAGATCGTCTTCGTGCCGGCCTGGTTGGTGTAGGTGACCTGGTGCCACGCGCCGTTATTGACGGTCGCGGCCCCCGCGACCCATCCGCCGCCCCAGCGCACCGCATCGGGAAGTCCGCCCGAGCCGCCGTCACTGCCGTCGCCGAGGTAAAACGTCGAGAAGCCGGAGTTCCAGTTGGTTCCATCGCCCTTGTTCAAGATCGTCGCGCCGGCTTGCGTGGTTTTAATCCAGGCAGAGACGGTCCAAGCGCCGCTGCCTCCGAGATCGGTCACGCCGGAGTTGACGTCAACGGTGGTGCCGGTGCCATTGAGGACCAGCGCTCCCATTCCGGCGGCAGGCCCGCCGGTGGTGTTGATGAAACCGCTTCCGCCGTTTGTATTAAGCACACCGTTCATGCTCGCGCCGCCGGAGCCGTCATTTACAACGGTCGTGCCGCTGATGTTGGCGAAGCTGTAGCTGGCGATGGCAGTCGCAGCCCCAAGGCGCAGCGTGCCGGCGCTGATCGTGGTCGGGCCGGTGTAATTGTTGACGCCGGTCAATGAGAGCATGTAAGGGCCGGTCTTGGTGAGCGAGCCGCTGCCGCCGATGGCCGCGGAGATATTGATGTTGCCCTGGGCGGCATCAATCGTCGGCGCATGCGCGAGCGTCACCTTCCCGGCGACCTGAAAGACATCGGAGGTGGTGCTAGCATGTCGCACATAGCCGCCGTCGAGGATCAGATTTTTGAAGGTCACGACGTTGGTGTTGCCGGTGCCGTTGTATTGCAGGCCGCCGCTGCTTCCGTTTGTGTTATTGACGGTGAGGGAATCACCGGCGAATTCCCAACTCTGCGAACTCGCCGGTATGCGCAGAACGTAGTTGCCTGTGGAGTATGTCGTTCCTGCCTGCGCGAAGTGGCCGTCGCTCCAGCCCCACGGATAATTAAAGCCTGAAGTGCCCGAAGCGTCGCTGGCGGTCATCGTCACGGATGTGGCCGAAGATGGCCGGGCGGTCGAACCGATCCCGAAATCCTCCCTCAGCGCGTACACCATCGCGATATGCCGCGCGTCATTGATCGGGCTCGACTCGTCGTCGAAATTTTCCCCGTAAGGCCAGTAGTGCTGGGTGTCGCCGTTGAGCACCATGCCGAGGCCTTCAAATTGCTGGAGCATCGCGGTGGCGTTCGGGCCACCCCACCAATCATTCTCCGTGCCGGTTCCGAGCCAGTGCGACGATTCGTGCAGCAGCACCCGCACATTGGGATAAGTCCCGCCGACACCAATGCTGCCCCCATAAGGCCCGTATCCCGACTGCGCCGTGGGGATGCCTGCGTTGTAGTAAACGTTGATGTTGCCGCTGTTGTTGGTAGTGAAATCGCCGTAAGCGTTGTATTCGTTGACCACGGTCTGCATGTTGGCGACGGCGGCGTCGTACCAACCCGCGGGCCAGCCGTTCGGATCGACGGTAAACGTGAGCGCGGCGACAGCCGCCTGCGGCCTGACAATGCCAGCCATCGCCGCAACCACCGCTGCGACCAGAACACGCGACCGACAACTACACTTATTCATTTACAGCCTTCCGACTCCGCAGAAACCATCTCTCATAACGAAAGGGGCAGGATTAGTTTAATACTGAAAGTAATTCCCGACGACTCTATTTCCCGACAAACACTTGTAGTTTTGCGACATGACAAATTGGGTAGATTCGACTCATCCCTAGTAACGGGGTCCTTTGAATGTCATGCCATTATAACCGGCTAATGTCCATCTGGGATGTAAGGAATTTGTTCGGATGGAGTTGTAATCGACCCCACAATCCTGCAGATCGCGGTGGTCGTGTAGTACTGAGGTGCCGGCTTGGGAATCAATTCAAAACTGCATGATTGGCGTTCTGTTTTATCTTCTATTTCCTTTTCGTTGATTTTATTTGGCCAGTTGCGAATCAACCGCTTTCTTTAATTCCTCGCCGCGAAGATCGCGGGCGATGATCAGGCCATCCTTGCCGATCAAAAACGTCGCCGGGATGGCCGTGGCGCCGTATGCTTTCACCGGATCAGAATCGACGCCGACCCATGCTTGCGGCCAGTCGATCTGCTTGTCGCGATTGACGATGCCTTGCAAATCTTTCTCCTTCTCATCAAGGCTCAGGCTTACGATTGCGAATTTGCTATTGTCGTGATTGGCGTCGGCGATCTTCTGCATGTTGGGAATCTCCACGACGCATGGCGCGCACCAGCCGGCCCAGAAATCCACGAGCACGACTTTGCCTTTCAAATCCGCCAGATGAATCGATTTTCCATCGAGCGTTTTCACCGAAAAATCGGGCGCGGTGTCGCCTACTTTCAGGTCGGGCCCGGTGATGGGTTCGGCCGTCAATGTTCCCAGATCCGACTGGCCGCCCGTCGAGGAAATTGTGAAATCTTTGTTGTATTCGCCAACCACTCGCCCCCAGCCGCAGTCGTTGTTGGGTGGAAATTCATGCAGTGCGATATGCAGTGAATAGTCGCCCGGCTTTAAACCTTCGGCGCGGAAATGCCCGTCCGGCAAGACTTCCACATCGTCAAAATCCTCAGCCGGAGGCTGCCCTTTGGGATTGATCCTTGCCTGCCTGATCATCCACTGCTTGCCCGCCGGAATTTGCAATTGGCCCGCCACGGAAGCGCCTGCGCCGAATGGTTGGTCGTAACTTTCGCCCGGTTTGGCGTCGAGCGTTTCGAAACAGACATACCACATTCTTCCCGGCGAGTGGTTGTCGATTTGCCGCTTCAACATGAATCGGCCTGGCATGACGCGCGGCAATTCAAAATGGCCGTCGTTGTCTGTTTTGATTGCATATTGCTCGGATACTAAAGGCGTATCGTCGCCGAGCGTGATGGGATCGGCGTTGCCCGAAAGATCAACTTTCGCCGCCGGTTTTCCTCCAATCTTGACGATGCCGCGCACTTTCGCCCACGGGGAGAGTGTCAGGATCGTTTCTTTATTCGCCATTTGATCGCGCCTAATCGACGCCGCTCCATAGTCTGACAAAACCAACAGTGCAAAATTCTCTTTTTGTGGCGGAAGAACAAATCCGCCATCCAATCCGCTCTTCACATGATCGCAGTTATTTTCCGAACCATCGCGAATGCTTCCGTTGACCATTCCCACCCAATCGCCTTCATCGGCAACGTAAACTTCCGCACCCGCCAGCGGCTTGCCTTCTGCGGTCATCACCTTTCCAGTGATCGAATTCCCTCGCTTCAATTTAAATTCGAATGTCCTGGCATTTCCGTCTGGTTCAAACGAAGGCGTATCCTCGGGCAAATACCCGTCGGCCATCACGCGCAGGAGATAGCGATATGCCGGATCGTCCAACGGCAGCACAAATTTTCCCGGCTCTTTTTTCGCCTGTTCGGTAACCCCCCAATTGAAAGTCTGCCAAACCGAACGCTCCCCTTCACGCCAGACAACTGATGCGCGGATTTTGAAATTGTTGATCTGCTCGCCGCTTTCGGCATCGACAACCCGCCCGGTCACAATGGTGGGCCGAACCAAAACAACACGCGTTGATTTTTCCGCGCTCCAACTGAAATCGCTCTTGCCCATGTATCCTTCGGCATAGGCGCTGGCCGTCACCTCGTCGGCAGGTCCATCCTTCCAGACTGCATGCCCGTTGTCGTCGGTATGCAGATTGGCGGAAAGCACCTTGCTGCCTCGCCAGTCGGAGACGTCGATGGTTGCATCGCGCACCGGCTTTCCGCTGGAATCGACCGCCTCGATCGTCCGTTCGATGGCTGGCGTGAGATTTAATGTGATATGCACCGGCTCATTGTCTTTCACCGAAAACGCCTGCTGGGCCGGCCCGAATCCCGCCAGCGAGGCTGTCAGCACGCTGCTCATCCCCACTTTGCAGCCAAAATGAGTTTGGCCTTGCGCATCAACTTTCGCCGGCGCGATGCAATTTGAAACATGGTTGTCTCTACCCAGAAAAACCTTGGCGCCCACCGCTGGCGAACCATCAGGCTTTAGCACGCTAATTTCTATTGGCGTGGCGACGGGGAGCGTCAATCGCGAGGTTTGATCGAAAAATTCGGTTCGCGATTTATATTCCTCCGGGTAATAAAATTCATTGGCCAGATGCATCACGTCATAAGCGCAAATGTGCATCTCTTCCGGATCGCCTGGCACGCCTTTGAGGGCCCAGTGTCCGTTGGCGTCGGCTTTGACCTTTTTCCATGAAAGGTCGGGCTCCTGTTTTGATCCCGCGTATTGTTTTCTGATAGCGACAATCACATTAGCCGCTGCAATGGGCTTGCCTGAATCATCGACCACCTGTCCGCCGATCGTGTTTCCCTTTTCCAGTTGAAATTCGAATTTGGGCAGCGATGCCTCCGCAGGATCGTTCGGTTTGCGACTCCAGAAAATCACCATCGGCGTCAGTTCATCATATGAAACTTTCACGCTCATCCAGCGGCTTTGGCTGGAGATGTTGGCGATGGCGCATTGCCCGTCCGCGGTCGTCTGGCCCGAGCCTTTCAGATTTTCATCTCCCGACCAGCTCACCTTCGCGCCGGCCACCGGCTCGCCCGAACCAAGTATTCGCACGGTGACGATGGCCTGTATTGGCTGCGTCGTCGCGGGTTCATCTGCTCGGGTGGTTGAAATTAACGCTAATAGAATGGCCGCAAGGAGTGTATTTCGCTGCATTGCGTTTCCCTTCAAATCGCCTCAATTCCCCATTAAGAGCATTGCTGACAACATTCTATCAAGCGGACTAAGTTTGCTGGAGAATGTAAAGCAATTTTTATGTATATGAAGATAGCTATATGACGGAGAATTATTTGTGAGCAGCTATTTCATAACGATATTGCGGCTATGTCGTTAGGCGAGTATTCTGCCGACATGCCAAAAAAATCATCCTTGATGGACAAAGTCCATAAACTTCAGCGTGCAGCACAAAAGAACATTTCAGACATCAAAGAAATCGTTCACGAGCAAATCGAACATCACAGCAGCGAAATTGATCGCTTAAAGGAAATGCTGGAAGGGCTTGGCTCTGCGGCGACAGGGGCATTGAAGCGCGGACGCAAACGCATGAAGGCGTGGATGGGCAGCGCACCGGCCAAGGCAGGCAAGAAAAAGAAGCGCATCCGCAGAAGCCTTGATGATATTAAGAAGGATGCAAAGGAAGTCATCGCCATCATAAAATCCAAGGGCAGCCAGGGAGCGGCGGCGAGGGATTTCAAGAAATTCAAAATCATTGGCTCGCCGAAGCAATGGTTAAAGACCTATGCGCCCGATGCGAAGATTAAAGTGGTGGGGGACAAGCAGAAGACGCGCTATTTTATTGCGTGACCAAGCGCGTTTTGCATCGAGCATCGCGCCGGCGCGTTTGTCGCGGCCGATCCGGGCGTCGCAATCTGTTTAGCCGGCAAGCAAGCTTGCCGGCTACACGGAAAGAAACGGCATACTTCTTCAATAAGGCGTTAGGATGCTTTGGTCATCGCGGCGAGGCTGACTTGAAACGAGATTTGTTCAAGTTGGACGGCGAGATCGACGGCGTTGAGGGCAATATCGGGGGGAACATTGATGGAAACGGGAGCGAAGTTCAGCAGGCCTCGAATGCCGGCGGCGACAAGTTGGTTGGCGATATCCTGCGCCACATCCGCGGGCACCGCGAGGATCGCCAGTCGAATGTTGGTCTGGGCAATCGTTGCGGCCAATTCGGTTAACGATTGAATATTGAAATCGCCAATTTTCGTACCCACCTTGGCGGGGTCGTTGTCGAAGACGGCGACCAGACGAAATCCCTTGGCGTCGAATCCACGGTAAGCGATGAGCGCTCGGCCAAGATTCCCCGCGCCGACTAGAAGCACATTCCAGGTTTTGTCCGTGCCGAGGATTTGCCTGACCTTGGCGATCAGCTCATCCACGCGATATCCAATGCCGGGATGCCCGAATTGGCCAAAATAAGCCAAATCCTTGCGAACCTGGGCATCGGTGAGATTCAGGCTTTCGCCAAGCTGCTTGCTGGAGATGGTCCGGCGATCCTTGCGTTTGAAGGCTTCAAGCTGGCGCAAGTAAAGGCTGAGACGACGGACGGCGGGGTTGGGGATCAGATCAGGGCGAAATTGATCCATGCGGCTCCTGAGGTCCGATTATTTCATCGATGTGGAGTGGACGCAAGTGAAGGTTAAGGCGGAAAGTGTTGGTTTGGGTATTGCAAACGCATATTTATGGCGATTTGCGGGTTGAAGGGGAAGAGACCGCGAAAGCGCGAAATCGCGAAGAAATCGCGAAATGAAAATACAAACGGATTCTCTTGGCGCCTTTCTTCGCGTCATCGCGCTTTCGCGGTCTCTGGATCGCCATGAGTAAGCGCCACCCCCGTTTGGGGTTGGGCATAGGGTCTTTTTCTTGACAGTTTTTGGGGTCTCTGCTAGTTTCGCCCCGCGTCAAAGGCGCCGGGTTTTGCCGCTCGCCGCGCGCAAAAAGGTGCTGGAGAATCTCCTGATGAACATCCGTCAACCGCTGCTTCGACACTGCACCATTGGATGCGGATTGCTGATCTTATCGCTCTGTATTTTGCCGGACGTTTCGCGGGCGGCGATCGACCCCAAGATCAAAAGCAGTTCGGATGCCGGCACGGGCCCCAATCTGGCGCTCATCCAGGCGGCTGTGAAAGGGGCGGTTGCGGATTTAAGCGGGGATGACCCGGTTAAACGGCAAGCCGCACGCGATCAGCTTGGCAGGGAAGTAAACGCGGTGGGCAGCGTTGTTTACACGTCCCAGTTTTATGAAACCTACTCAAAAGAGTTGAATACCCAACTTGCACCGCTGCTCGCCAACCCGGACGCCAAGGTTCGGCTCAACGTGGCGATCGTTGTGGCGCAGGTGGCCGCGCGGGTGAACAATACTTACATGCTGGATTTGACGGAGAAGCTGCTGGCGGACAAATCGCCGGCGGTGGCGATGTGGGGATTGATGGCGGCCCAGAATATTTTGCCGTCGCTGCTTCAGGCCGGGCTCCCGGCGCAGCAGCAAAAACTGATCGCCGATATCAAAGCCCACGCGAAAGATTCAGAGTTGCTGGCCGGTGTTTACGATGCGCTCTCGCTGAATTATCCGAGCGTAAAAATGACCAACCTGCCGCCGAACTGGAACAAGGCGGTGGCGGGGGTGGTTCCCGAGATTCTCTCTTTGCTGTCAGCCAGGCGGGATCTATATCGCACGCAGGTCGTGAAAGAGCCCTCGGCTGATGTGGATGGAATGAACTGTCTGGTGAACGCGGTGATCTGGGATCAGATGAATCCGACGCAGCAGTTTCAGACGATCCAGGTTCTTTCAGATATTGCCGGCCTGGCGGGGCAACATGCCGATGGCAGCGGCGGCGAAGAACGCGAACAGTTGGTCTATGTAATGAACAAGGCGGTCAGCGCCATCGTGGCCGCGGCCATCCACTTGAATTATCCCACATTTCGGGCGAGCGTTCAGCCTATACTGAATGTTCAGCCCAGCGGGCAAAACATCGCTGCCACCGTCGGGACACTGCCGGCTGCAATCAAGCAGATCCCTGCGTGGGCAAAAGTGACGGATGCGCCGAGCATCTCAGCGGGCGCGACGACAAACCCATCAACCGCGACGGCAAAATGATGTTCCGATGAGCCGACTTCTGGTCATTCCGCTGGCCCTGATCGCGCTGCTGGCCGGCGCGATGGCTTGGTCGGGGGGCGGAATCGAACAGCACGCCGACTTCACCTTCATCAACCGCGGCGA
>DATAPK010000373.1:0-4988 GCA_036265245.1 Tepidisphaeraceae bacterium
TTGGCAAGCACGCCCGTTTGCGAAGATTTCGCATCACTCACGCCCGCGAGATTTTGATTGTTGGCCGAGCCATCTGTTGTGCGCGCCGACCCAACTCCGCCATGATTGTTGGCCGCGATTGAATTTGAAGATGAATCTCCGTGAGCGGATTCTTTTCGCGATGCCGATTCCGTTTTGCTCTCAATCCGCGACCGATCCGCCGATTCAGCATCCGGCGTATCTTTCGGATCAACCACCCGTCGAGAATCACGCCCCAAACTTTGCTTTTGCGATTCGCTTACCTGTGACTCGCCCGCCGAAAATCCCAATGCCTGCGGAACCAGTGGATTCGCCGACAGAAAACCAATCGTCAGCACCAGTGCGGTAAACAATCCCACGCCGCCCCACGTGCCCGCCCCCAGTCGCCGCAAAGCCAGCGACTCGCCTTCAATCGAAGTACACCGCGCCTCCGCCATCGCAACAATCGTCGTCGACCATTGCTCATCGAACGAGTCCGCGCACACCGTTTTCTGTTTTTGAATCGACAACGCCGTAGCCAGCAGATCGGCCAGATGCAGTTGCCGATCCACTTCGACCGCCGTGTCAAACAGGCTCGGCCGCATCATCCACCCAACCAGAATCCCCCCAAGCAACCCACATCCCAGACAAACCAGCGTCAGCAACAGCGCCGATTCCCCGCGAGATATCAGGATAAACGACAAAATTACCGCAACGCTGCATGCGATCAGCAAACACAACCCCACGCGCTCAACCATGCGAATCAACATCCATCGACGATGGATATCATGCAGCGATCGATGGAAATGAGACGACTCGATGCCCATTCGTTTTATTAGATGTCGAGGTTTTCATATAGCCCGCCGCATGTGGCGGGGAAACCACACACTACATCACTCGGCTTCCTTATCATCCACGCACGCCGCCAACTCCGTCAGCGCTTCCTGCACCCCCGTCAAATGCGGATTGATTTCCAACGCCCGCTTGTAACATCGCCGCGCATCGCAGATCCGTCCCTCGTGCGCGTGACAATGTCCCATCCCTGCCCACGCTCCAAAATGATCCGGCATCAATGCCACCGTTTGCTGGCAATCTTCAATCGAGCGATCGAAATCTTCCTTGAGAAAATGAGCGATCGCTCTCTGGTTGTAGGCTTCGGCAAATTTTGGACTGATTTGAATGGCTCGGGAGAAGTGTTCGATCGCGTGTACAAAATCCTGGCGGCTCATCAAATCCGCTCCACGCGTCAGAAGCTGGTTCGCCTCCTGCGTGCCGCAGCGAAACCAGATCGCCCACATCGCGTGCTCCGCCATCTGGTTCACCATCGGGTCGGCGTCTTTTAGTTGTATGGAAAGGGGTTCAAGGCAGGCGGGACAACCAACGAGCGACAGAGCGAGTGCCGCACACTTGCGGGCGTCGCAGCATTTGCTCGAAAGGAGCGAAATAATCTGCGCCGCCGACCAGTTGCTTACGCATAGCGAATGCAGGCGCTGAAGATCTCTGCTCACTAATGCGGGTTTGACCGTTTCGACGAAGCTGATCGGATCGATTTGTTGCACAGCTTTTGACCTGACAACTCTATGCGCAGAAGTGGCGGGAATCTATGGGAAATTAGCCTTTAATAACCCGGTTTGGGCCGACGTGAATCAATTTCCTGCTCCCGATCCGTCGAAACAACCTTCGATTCGGGCGTGAACGGGCTGGCATAATACGAGCGACGCATCGCATCGCTGTCGCCCAGCTTGCGCGGCACATAACCATCCTCCAGCGCGCTGCTGCAACCGCAGAGCAGTAACACCGTCGAGATGGCCAACCACTTTCCCATGAATTGCTCCTGCCTCATCGCCAATTTAAAGGATATCGTCTTCACGACCGGCTCGCCAGCACATTCAGCGCCCGCGACTTCTTCTTTGCAATCTCCGCCACCAGGTCATACGCCTGGTAATCGGTCACTTTCACATTCACAAATTCCCCGGGATGCAATTCGCCGCCGCTGACGTAAACCACCGAATCAATCTCCGGCGCCTGCGCTTGCGACCGGGCAACATACCCATCTTCAACATCCCGCCCGGCGGGGCGGTCCACTAGCACTTCAATCGTCTTGCCGATTTGAGCTTTCGCTTTCTTAAACGCAACTTGCTGCTGCGTAAGCATCAATTCTTCAACACGTTTTTGCTTCACTTCATCCGGCAATTGATCCTGCATACGGCCCATCGCCGTCCCCGGTTCGGGTGAGTAGGGGAATACCCCCATCATCTCAAACCCGAAATCCTTGACGAACTTCACAAGCTCCTTGTGCTGGGCTTCCGTCTCGCCCGGCGCGCCTGAGATGAAGGTTGTGCGAATGGCGATGTTCGGAATCCAGTCGCGCAATTTGCCGAGCAGCGTTTCAGTTTCTTTGCGTGTTACGCGGCGGCGCATCTTGGTCAAAAGCTCATCGTTGATGTGTTGCAGCGGCATGTCGATGTATTTCACCACGCGATCGCACTCGGCGATGGCGCGGATCATTTCGTCCGTAAAACACGAGGGATATGCGTACATCAGCCGCAGCCAGCGAACGTCTTTCAGCTCTTTATTCAGCCGCCGCAACATCCCTGCAAGCCCATCGCCGTAGCCGATATCCGTACCGTAGCTGGTGGTGTCCTGCCCGATGAGATTCAACTCCACCGCGCCGTCGGCGGCGAGCTCGCGCGCCTCGGCGACGATCTGCTCGATCGGCTTGGATCGCATCGGCCCGCGAATCGACGGAATCGTGCAAAACGTACACCCCTGATTGCACCCTTCGCTCATCCGCAAATATGCCCAGTGCCGCGGCGTCAACCGAAACCGCGCCCGGTCATCTTCAAACACCGGCAATCCCACCGTGGAATTATTTAACCCCACCGCCGAATGATTCACCTTCGTCAGGTCGTGATACTTGCCAAGAAAATGCCCGTGCTCCTGCTTCGGATTATCTTTCCCGCGAACTGCTTCGACGATATGCTCGCGATCGAAGACGCCCACCAGCCGGTCGATTTCCGGCACTTCCTGCAATAGCTTGGTCTTGTGCCGCTGCACCAGACATCCCGCGACGATCACGCGCTGACATTTGCCGCTCGTTTTGAATTCCACCGCCCGGCGAATTTCCGCCAGCGATTCGGTCTTGCTCGCCTCCAGAAATCCGCAAGTGTTTATAACGATCGCATCGGCAGTCTGCGCATCACCCGTGAGCGACAGCCCGTCTTCAGCAAGGAGCCCAAGCATGCGTTCGCTGTCCACCAGATTCTTCGGGCAGCCCAAGCTTACAAATGCAATCGTCTCAATGGGTTTGGCTTTGCTTTTCATCTAGTCATCCAAGGCGGGCGAACTCTAGCTTTTTACCTTTGCCAAGTAAATCGGCTGTATGCAATTTTAAGCCTGTTGATTGTTTCGTAAGTTGGGTAATTAACGCTATTTATAACGAAAATTTGAATAAAAAGTTAGGGTCGGTTAAGATACTCCATCTATGCCCACGCGCGCGAAAAGCAGGCGGACTACTCCGCGACGTAGGACAGTGGCCCTCGCTCACAAAAATGGGCGGGCTCATACTGTCCGTAAAGTCATCCATTTTGCCAAACCACAGCAGCATCCTGCTGCCAATACGTTCAGCAAGTCGTTACGGTTCCTGGCAACTCTGGCGGATTATGAACGGCTCCGAATCGTTCGTTACAATAACCAGAACTTCGACTTAGAGCGAATGCGAGGCCTGCTCAAGCGCCTCGGCAACCCTCACGAACACTTCCGTTCCGTCCACGTGGCCGGCACCAAGGGCAAAGGCAGCACCTGCTCGATGATCGCATCGATGCTCCAAGCCTGCGGCTACAAGGTCGGGCTCTACACCAGCCCGCACCTCGTCGATATCCGCGAACGCATCCAGATCAACGGCGAGATGATCTCGCACATTGAATTTGCCCGCTATGTCAAGGCGACAGAGCCCATCGTCGCCCGGATGAAACCGACGCCGACCTACTTCGATGTCCTGACCGCCGTCGCGTTTAAATACTTCGCCGATCAGAAGGTCGATATCGCGATCGTTGAGACCGGTCTGGGCGGCAGGCTTGATAGCACCAACGTCCTTAAGCCCGAAGTCACCGCGATCACTTCGATCTCGAAGGATCACATGGCCCAGCTGGGCAACACGCTGGCCCTGATCGCCCAGGAGAAAGCTGGGATCTTTAAGAAGGATGTTCCAGCCGTGACAGTTGTGCAGGATCCTGATGCAGAGGCGGTACTCGCTCGTGTTGCGGCCAAAGTCGGCGCGCCGTTCGACGTCACCGGCAAGAGCATTGAATTCAGCTATCGCTTCGAGTCCAGCAGAATGGTCGGCCCGCACAATCGCGTCTGCCTGACCACTGCCAATACCAAGTTCGAGCATTTGGCTGTTCCCCTCATGGGCGAACACCAGGCGATCAACTGTGGCCTGGCGCTGGCCGTCATCGACAAGCTCAAAACGCGTGGCCTGCCGATCAACGACATGAAGGCGATGGAAGGCCTGGCCAAGACGACCATCCCCGGCCGGATGGAAGTCATCAACCAGATGCCTAAGGTCATTGTTGACGGTGCCCACAACGCCGCCAGCATCGACGCCATGATGCGCGCCATCGGCCAGCACGTTCCGTATGACAGCATGGTCGTGATCTTTGGCTGTTGCGGCGACAAAGACGTCGCAGGCATGCTGGAGCGCATCACGTCCGGTGCTGACAAGGTGATCTTCGTCAAGGTGAACAATATCCGCACTGCCGATCCGAACGAGCTGGCGGCACGGTATGTTGAGCAATTCGGCAAGATGGCCCAGGTCGCCGAGACACTCCAAGAAGCACTCTCTATTGCAAATCGAGCGGTGACCAAGGAAGACCTGATCTGCATCACCGGCAGCTTTTACCTGGTCGGCGAAGCCAAGAAATACTTCGCCGCCAAGCAGGCCGCTGAGCGGGAATTGTCAGCAAGCCTTTGACGCAATGTTGAATCAAACA
>DATAPK010000374.1:0-1936 GCA_036265245.1 Tepidisphaeraceae bacterium
CCATTCATTGGCATAGACCATCACCGTCAGCATGACCACAATCAGGCCCACCGTTTTGGTGATGCCCGTTAAATGGTGCAGGGATGAGATGGTTTGCGGAGTTGGACGGGCGGGGTTTCGGTGGCTTGGCTGCACGGTTTGGGTTGCAGGGATTGGCTTGATCCGAAACATGGCACGCCTCCAAATTCCCATGAGTCCGCTAAACGCCGGCCCGTCACTGTATGAACGACGGCGGGGATGACTTTTCTGGACAATTCATTAGTCGCGGTAGAAATAAAAATATTACATCGAATCAGAATGGGCGAAGCCGGGCGATGGCGAATTTTCGCGATAAATGGGCAGAAAATGGCCCTGAAGCGAGGGCGGCGGCTTCCGATAATGCGGGCCGGGGATCATGTCTAAAGCGATAATTTAAGGGCGACAAATCTCCGATAAATATAAGGCCGGGGAGACGTTACGCCCCCGATTTTCAGACACATGACTTTCAAACGACGAATTTCGATCCTTTCTATTTTGCTGGTCTTTCTCTTATGCGCGGTGGGCACGGCGGGGATGGTGGTGCTGCTGAGCCTGCGGCCGTTGCTGGCGGGGAAGCAAGTTTTGCTGTTTGAGCGGCTCCGGATGGATGATCTGCTGAATCTGCTGTCGTGCATCACGTCGGCGGCGGTGCTGATGTCGATCGCGATTTCGCTGGTGATGCGGCGGCTGATCATGCGGCGCATCCGGCAGTTTCAACTGGCGCCGGGCGCGGCGCCGACCAGCTTGAACGCGCAGACCGGCGACGAGTTGGATTATGCGGCGCAGCAACTCAACGAATTGACGAGCGCGGTGGCGATGCTTCGGGCAAAGGAACGTTCCGAGGATGAAGTGACGGCAGCGCAGCGGTTCACGGAAAACATCGTGCAATCGATGTTCGACGTGCTGATCGTGACCGATCCGGATTTGCGGATCGTGAGCGTCAACCAGGCGGCGTGCGCGCTTTTGGAATATTCGGAATTGGAGTTGATCGGGCGGCAAATTGAAGAGGTGTTCAAGGAAGAAAGCATCACGCTCGCTCCGCCGGTGCGGCAGCTTCTTAAAAGCAATTCGATGCGTGACAACGAAATGACGTATCGCACGGCGCGGGGGAGATTTGTTTCGGCATTGGTGTCGGCATCGACAATGCGGGACACTTCGGGCAGGCCACAGGCGATTATCACAGTGGGCAAGGACATCACGGCGAGAAAGGAGATCGAGCGCGATCTGCTGGAAGCCAAGACGCAGGCGGAAGCAGCCAACCGCGCGAAAAGTGCGTTCGTAGCGAACATGAGCCACGAGATCCGCACGCCGATGACGGCGATTCTGGGCTTCGCAGAGTTGTTGACGCGGCGCGATGTGGAGAGCGGGGAGCGCGATCGCTGCGTGGAAACCATCTGCCGCAACGGACGGCATTTGCTGAGCATCATCAACGACATTCTCGACTTCTCGAAGATCGAGGCGGGGAAGATGACGGTGGAGCGAATTGCTTGCTCGCCGGTGCAGATTATTTCGGATATCGCAGGGCTGATGGCCGGGCGAGCGGCGGATAAAAATCTGAGCTTTAACGTGCATTATTCCGGGGCGATCCCACAAAGCATCCAGACCGATCCGACGCGGCTGCGGCAGATTCTGATGAATCTGATTGGCAATGCGATCAAGTTCACGGAACAAGGAAGCGTGAAGATGCTGGTGCGGCTGATGCAGCCGGAGAATCGGTCTGGGGCGGCGTCATCGGCGCTGTTGAGATTCGATGTGGTGGATACGGGCGTGGGGCTGGATGCTTCGCAGATTGAAAGTCTGTTTCGGCCGTTCGTGCAGGCGGATTCATCGACGACGCGAAAATTCGGCGGCACGGGGCTGGGCCTGACGATCTCGCAGAAGCTCGCGAAAATGCTGGGCGGCGATCTGTCGGTTAACA
>DATAPK010000375.1:0-14011 GCA_036265245.1 Tepidisphaeraceae bacterium
CGATGCATTCTCCCACCTGAACCTCGGCGACAACGCCACCTTCGCCAGCGGCTCAACCGTCAACCTCACCGCCACGGCCCTGACGCTGGCCAGTGGAAAGACGCTCACCGTCGATGGCGGCGTCGTCACCGACACGCGTAACGGGCTTATCGGCAGCGGCGAAACGTACATCATTCAGAACGGCGGGCACTGGGATTCCACGCAGGAAGATCTGAAAGGCGGCACGTTCACCGTCACCGGCTCGGGATCGCGCTTCACCAGCAGCGGCAGCCAACTTTCCGAATGGTTCGGCCCCGGGTTGAATGTCAACATCACCAACAGCGGCACCGCCTCGATCGCAGGCGGGGTCGAATTCGGCGGCGGGTCATTCACCTCCCAGCTCAACATCGGAACCGCCTCGACCGGCACATTCGGCGGGCTCAACGCCGAAGCAAACGACACCGAAAACGGCGTCACCGGCGCGACCACCATCTCGGTAAACTCGTTCGGCGCTCAGCTCACCGTCACGGGCAGCGCACAGTTCGGCAATGGAGTCGTCGTCAATCAAAACGACTTCGACACCATGAATCTTCTCGGCAATACGACCTTCTCCACCGGCTCGTCGTTCAATTCCAGCGGAATTTACACGCTCAACACCGGCAGTCTCTCGACGATCGCCTTCGATGGCGGTGCGGGAACTTTTACGAATGCATACGCTGTAGCAAACGGCAACACGCTTCGTGTGACCAACGCCGGCAAGTTCACCTGCACCCAAAATGTGGATGTCGCCAACGGGAAATCCACTGGCACGCTCCTGGTCGATGGAACCAACTCAACCTTCAGCGCCGGCAACATCCTCAATCGCTCGCAGTGGGGCATCAACACCGGCAACGTCGCGACCGTCACTTTCTCCACCAACGCCGTCGGCTCGTTCACACCGGGCGTGATCATGTCCAGCAACGGCGGCACGACCAACTTCAACATCCTCACGGGCGCAAAAGTCACCATGGGCGATCTATCCGTCGGCAGCGCCACCACCAGCTCGCGCGGATTCATCACCATCACCAGCGGCACGCTCAACGTCACCAGCGACGCAATCCTCAATCACGGCTCTGATCTGGAATTCAATTCCGGCAGCCTGAACATCGGCGGCACGCTGACGATGGCCGACGACGCATTTGCCGAATCCGCCGCTCCGCTCGTGCACCTTGGCGGCCTGAGCATGACCGGCACGAGCAAGCTCAACCTTGAAGGCGGCAAGATGATCGTCGCGAGCACGCCGCTGGCGACGATCAAGGGATACATCACCACCGGTTACAAAGCCGGCGCGTGGAACGGCAACGCGATCTTCTCCAGCACGGCAAGGGCTTCCGGCGGCATTGGCGCGATCGGTTACGCGACGGCGTCGAGCATTGGTGTTGGCTCCTTCGGCGGACAATCGGTCAATCCGAGCGACACGCTCATCCGCTACACGTATTACGGCGACGCCAATCTCGACGGCAAGGTGAACCTGCTGGACTTAAACGCCGTCGCCACGAACTTCGGCAATTCGAGCAAGGTCTGGAGCGATGGCGACTCCAATTTCGATGGCACGGTGAACATACAGGATTTCAATGCCCTGGCGGGGAATTTTGGCGCGACGGCGTTGAGCAGTCCGCCGGTGCTGGGGGCGCTGGTGCCGGAGCCGGGTTGCATTGCCGGCATTGGAATCATTGGCCTGCTCGCCCGCCGCCGTCGCAAAGCGTGATGTTGTCGCGATGAATGCGTTTCATGTCGAAAAAGCTTCTTTGAAGGTCGCTAAGTTGCCAGCTCGCGTCACGAAAACGTCATGCTGAGTTGCGCAAGCGTGATGTTCGGTCACGGAAACATGATGCCGCGTCACGCAAATGTGATGCGGCGTCACGTAAACGTCATCCCGCGTCACGTAAACGCGAGTAAACGTGACCGAGCATCACGTTTCCGTGACTGAGCATTGCGTCTCCGTGACCCAGCATCGCCTTTACGTGACAGAGCATTGCATCTTTTTGACCCGGCATCACGCTTATTATGATCGAACGTCGGATAAACGTGACGGGAATGTGGTTATCGTGACGCAAAGCCGGGCCAATGTTCCTGCAGATCGGTGTGTGACGCGCCGATAATCATGAAAAGATGGCAAGGCCGCGAAGCACAATTCAACCCCAGACGGCAGCTCAGCGGCAGGCGAAGTGTCGCGCAATCAAGCGGGGCACGTGGCACTCTCAGCCGGGGATTCTGCTTAATTACCCGCCGGGTACGATCAATCCGAATGCGGCGCTTCGTTTGATGGAGAAGCAGACGCCTGCATTGCCCGCGCCGGAGAAATCTCAATCCGCATTACCGGCGCCGCGCATCACTGCGATTCAGAAAACTGTTTCGAAGGATACAAAACAATTGGCACTGCCAGGAGTGGAAGGGGTTGATCATCAACTGCATCTGATCCTTCCGCCTGGGGTTGCCGCACGTTTGCGATCACTGCTTGAGAAGCATGATGCAGGCAAGAGTCTCACGACAGACGAACGTGCCGAAGCACAAGGGCTGCTCGACATCGCGGAATTCTTTGTCGTCCAACGCCTGCGCCATCGACTGGCGGCTTAGGGATCTCTTGCCAATTCAGCCACTTCGTCCGACATTACAATACAATTGAAATGACTCTTCTCTTCGGCGAATGGCAGGAGACCGATGATGAATAAGCTTGCGCTCTTCACTGGTTTGGCGTTGGGGTGTTCGATGTTTTTGTCGGGGAGCGCGCTTGCGCAGGTGGGGAAGCGGTTTCCGTCGGAGAAGAAGGTCATCATTGATCCGGTGACGGGGACGCCGCTGACATTTTTGACGACGGGGGCATCGAATGACCAGAAACTGTATCAGACGCATCAACCCTGGACGGCGGATGGGAAGTGGGTGATTTTTCGGTCGAGCGATCGGGTTGCCGGCGGTGTGGGGCAGGCGTTTGCGGTGAATGAAGAGAGCGGCGTGATTGTGCAGTTGACGGAAGGGCCAATCGGGTGCACCAGCGCGCTGAATGTGGCGCGGAAGTCGATGAAGCTTTATTACTCGCGGACGATTCCGGTGGGTAGGGTGTCGGTTTCGTCAGAGACAGTGGAGACGCCGGCGACACAGCCGGGTGGGCGAGGGATGCGCGGGCCGAGTCAGGTGGAAATTTTCGAATTGGATCTGGCGAAAGTTTTTGCGGACAGCGAGGCGGGGGCGATGAAGGCGACGAAGGAATATGAGCGGCTGTGCGGCGCGCTGCCGGTGGGGCTGCGAGAGTCGGGCGGATTCGGGCTCGATGCGAATGAAGAGTTTGCGTACATCGGCGTGAGTGGCGGAGATGTGGGGCAGCATCTGGTTCCGGGTTTGAAGGTGGGGCCGCTGCCGGAGAATGCGCGCATGGGGGCGGGGCCGGGGGGATTGCGGAGCCTGAATCTGAAGACGGGCGAGGTGAAGACGATTATCGATGTGCCGTTTCAGATGGGGCATGTGCAAACGAATCAGTGGGTGCCTGGGGAGATTATTTATTGTTGGGAGACGGGTGGGAAAGCGCCGCAGCGGACGTGGACGGTGATGGCGGATGGATCGGGGAATCGGCCACTTTATCCGGAGGCGGATTATGAATGGGTGACGCATGAGGCGGTGATTACGAAAGATGAGGTGGCGTTTGCGTTGATGGGGCATGTGAAAACTGCGAGGCCGGGGCAGTATGGCGAGGCGGGGATGCGAACACATCCGACCGGGCTGGGCGTGATCAATCTTCGCACGGGGCTGATGCGGATTGAGGCGCAGACTCCCACGGGCAGCGGGCTTTGGCATGTGAATGGTTCGTATGATGGGCGGTTTCTGGTTGGCGACGATTTTTCGCGCAGCGTGTATCTCATCGATCGTAAAACCAGTGAGATGGTGATGCTCTCCACCGGCCACAAGGAGACGGCGGCGGATCATACGCATCCGATCTTCAATCCATCGGGGACGGAGATTCTGATTCAATCTGCGATGATCGCGGCGGATAATCGGTCGCTGGATTTATGTGTGATTCCGGTGCCGAAGAATTGGCTGGGCCGTACTTATACGCAGAAGGCGCCGGGATGAGTCGAATTAACTGATGGGATGATGGGCAGAAGCAGGCGGCGGGCGAGGCGTTTGTTTTTTGGCTGGGGACGGACCATGGGGAGGTGCTCAAGAAGGAAGGATCGCGATTTCGCTGAATGTGTTTTCGCTGGGGGGGGATTGAGAAGCGGAAATCGTTTGTGGTGCCGAGGGGGACGGGGAATGGGACGAGGTTGGAAGATTCGGGGAGGCGGATGAATCGGCGGTCGAATAGCGTGCAGGTTTGTTGGCTTGAGCAGTTTTGCGGAGGCAGCGTGTAGAGGAAGGCAATGAAATTGGAGATCAACCAGCCAAGACATCATTCTACCGTCGCACTAGAATCATTGCATGTCACAGCCTGACAAAATCAATCTGGTTATCTTCGCGGGGGCAGGTTTCTCCGCAGCTTTTAAAATCCCCGTGATGAGGCAATTTTCTGATCGTATAAGAGATCAGAAAATTTTATCAGTTCAAGATCAAGCGGAATTCGACAACATTCAGCGCACTTGCGATAGCATGGGTGCGTTGATCGGAAGCAGTTCAAGAAATTTGGAACAACTATCCTCTTTCTTGGCTGTTCAAAATATCAACGATCCCGGTTTTATATATCCGGGAAATTCAAGATACAAAACGCCCAGTGAAGCAATAAAACTTATCAAACGGTGCATTTTCGAGTTGGTTCTACCTGACTTGACGATACAGGACGTGAATGGGCATGCTCAGTTTTTCGATGACGAACTGCATAAACTCTGCAATGTCACATTTGTGACAACAAATTACGATCTAGTGTTAGAGATGAGTGGATTGTTCAAGCAAAAGAAACTGCGGCCGACTCCTACGGTTTTTAAAAATGATAAATCACCGACCTATTCCATATATTCTTGGGATCAAACCATGCCGCCGATATTCAAGCTGCATGGATCAATAAATTGGTTCAGTAATGGAAGCAATCTATTTTATGTCCACTCTCTTCTTGCGAATCTAACAGGAACAATCGGACTCGCGACCTCTAGTTGGCTGAGTTACAAGGACGGCCACAATTTTGAATCATCGGACTGTCTAATTGTGCCGCCTTCCGTGATCAAACCACAAGTAGACGAAGTTTTGGGCGAACAATGGCGAGGTGCAACGGAAGCACTGAAACATGCCGACGCAGTTTGGTTTGTCGGTTACAGCTTCCCGGAGTCAGATAGTTTCATGAGATATTTTCTGGCGTCTGGTTTGGCCACAAATACAAGGATTCGCCAGCTTGTGGTGATTGATCCAGATATGGCGGTAAAGAAAAGATCATTGACGATCTTTCGCGCCGAGAGATTGAAAGAAGTTTTCGCTTTCATCCCACTGCAATGGCAATTGACTAAATGCGTCGATCTTGCGCAAGGCAAAGTTGAACTTGCTGCGCATAATCTAAATCTGGAAAGACACGACATGAGGAAACAGTTGCGTGATGTTTTCTATTGCCCTGACGATGAGTGATCATGTTCGGCTCACATCTCTCCATCTCCGGCGGAATGACCAATGCGCTGATTGCCGCTGAAGGCTATGGCATGGAGACGGTGCAGGTGTTTACGAAGAATCAGCAGCAGTGGAAATGCAGGCCGCTGGAGGAGGGGGCGATTGGGGAGTGGAAGGCGGAGCAGGGGAGGCTCAAGTTTAAGAAGACGGTCAGCCACGATAGTTATCTGATCAATCTGGCGGCGGTGAATGAGGAGACTTGGCGGAAGAGCGTCGATCTGTTTGTCGAGGAGATTCGGCGGTGTCAGCAGTTGGAAATTCCGTATCTGGTGGCGCATCCGGGGGCGCACATGGGGGCGGGGGAGGAGGCGGGGATTGGGAAGATCGCGAAAGCACTTGATGAGATTCATCAGAGGATTGAGGCGCCGGGGGTGACGACTTGCTTGGAGATCACGGCGGGGCAGGGGAGTTGTCTCGGGTGTAAGTTGGAACATTTGGCGGAGATTATTGAGAAGGTGAAGGAGCCGGGGCGGCTGGGGGTTTGTCTGGATACGGCGCATTTGTTTGCGGCGGGGTATGACTTTCGGGGTGGGAAATATGATGCGTTTCGGAAGGAAGTGGAGCGGACGATCGGCATTTCGCGGGTGAAGGTGTTGCATTTGAATGATTCGAAGAAGGAGCTGGGCAGCCGGGTGGATCGGCATGAGCATATTGGGTTGGGGAAGATTGGGGTGGAGGGGTTTCGGCCGATCGTGAGGGATGAGGCGTTTGCGGAGGTGCCGAAGATTTTGGAGACGCCTAAGGGGGTGGATGAGAAGGGGCGGGATTGGGATGTGGTGAATCTTGGGGTGCTGCGGGGGTTGATGGGGTGAGGGGAAAAATGGGAAATGGAACCGCGGAGCGGCGGAGGCGCGGAGGAAGACGCGGAGGGTTTGTTTTTTTAATTGCAGGAATGAAATTGCTTGGTTAAGTGAGACGCCCTCACCCTAGCCCTCTCCCGGAGGGAGAGGGGACAAGAGGGGCAACAGTAAAAATGGATTTCTCCGCGTTTGTCTCCGCGCCTCCGTGACTTCGCGGTTGCATTTAGTTTTTAGATTCGCGCCTGTAATTCGGCAAGCTGCATTTCGGGGAGATCGAAAACTGCGAAGGAGGGGAGGGACATTTCACGCCAGATTTGGAAGCCGTTGCGGTCGGAATGTTTTTCGATGAAGAGGGCGATGACGGTGCCGTGGGAGATGAGGGCGAGGTTGCCTTCGGGGTGGTCGGTGAGGATTTGGGTGAGGGCGTGCTCGAAGCGGGCGAGGGCTTGGGTGGCGGTTTCTTTTCCGAGGACCAGACGATCGGGGCTGCGGAAGAAGAGTTCGACGTTGGAGATGAATTCGCCGGAGCGCATGTGGGGGACGTTGGAGCGGTCGTGCTCGTGAAGATCGGGCGTGGATTTGGCGGGGAGGTTGAGTTCCTTGGCGAGGATGCGGGCGGTTTCGGTGGCTTTGGGTTCTTCGCTGGAGAGGATCACGGTTGGTTGGTAGGCCGCGATGGCGCTGGCGAGGGATTTGGCTTGCTCGCGGCCTTCGAGGGAGAGACGCCAAAGCTCGGAAGATTTTTGGGGGTCGATGAGGGGTTTGGCGTGTTTGATGAGGATTAGGTTTCGCATGTTGTCTTTCGGATGAAATATTCACCACGGAGAGCACGGAGGACACGGAGAAAGATTAGAGAGGATGCATTTTAGATCTATTTTTTGCCTCTGTGTTCTCTGTGCTCTCCGTGGTGAATCATCTTTTTAGTATGCCTGCGCGAATAATACCTGCGTGTCGGTTTCTTCTCCGCTGTAGATACACTTGCCTTTGGTGCCGGGTTGGGCAAAGGGGATGACTCTGACAGTGGCTTTGGTTTCTTCTTTGATTTTTTGTTCGGCGGCGCGGTCGGGTTTGAAGAAACATCTTACGAAGCCGGATTTTTCTTTGATGAGTTGTTTTAGTTCGTCGTAAGTGGCGGCGTCGCGTGTATTTTCTTCGCGGTATTTTTGGGCTTTTTCGAAAAGGGCCGTATGCGCGGCGTTGAGTTTGCCCTTGAGCCATTGGCCGCTGATTTCGTCAAGCTTGACGGGGGTTTTCGAGTTGTCGATTCGGCCTTTGAGGACGAAGGAATTTTGATCGACGTCGCGGGGGCCGACTTCGATGCGGAAGGGGACGCCGCGTTGTTCCCAGTGAAAATGTTTGTCGCCGGGGCGGGAATCGCGGAAGTCGGCGACGATTCGCTGCTCTGTCGTCGAGTCGAAGAGATAGGTTTCTAAACCGTGTCGTTCGATTTTATTCGTGGGTCTGCCGTCGGTGAGGGCGGCGATGATTTTGTCGACGAAGGCGCGGACTTTGGCTTCATCCTCGGGGGTTTTGTAGATGGGGACGACGGCGGCGACGTCGGGAGCCACGCGGGGCGGTAAAACCAAACCTTCGTCGTCACTGTGGGCCATGATGAGAGCGCCGATGAGTCGGGTGCTGACGCCCCAGCTTGTGGTCCAGGCGAAGGCTTGTTGCTGGTCGCGGCCGAGGAATTTGATTTCGAATGCTTTAGAGAAATTCTGGCCGAGGTCGTGGCTCGTGCCGCACTGAAGCGCTTTGCCATCCTGCATCAATGCTTCGATGCAGTAGGTGGTGACGGCGCCGGGGAATTTTTCGCTGTCGGTTTTGGCGCCTTGGATGACAGGGATGGCGAGAACGTTCTCGGCGAAGTCGGCGTAGACGCCTAGCATTTTGATGGTTTCTTCGTGAGCTTCGGCCTCGGTTTCGTGGGCGGTGTGACCTTCCTGCCAGAGGAATTCGCTGGTGCGGAGGAACAATCGCGTGCGAAGTTCCCAGCGCATGACGTTGGCCCACTGGTTGATGAGCAAGGGGAGATCGCGATAGCTCTGTACCCATTGTGCGTACATGTGGCCGATCATGGTTTCGCTGGTGGGGCGAATGATGAGCGGTTCTTCCAGTTCGCCCGCGGGCTTAAGACCCGTCTCGCCGCGGACGAGTTTGGAGTGCGTGACGATGGCGCATTCCATCGCGAAGCCTTCGACGTGCTGGGCCTCTTTGGTGAGGAAGCTTTGCGGAATGAGCAGGGGGAAGTAGGCATTCACGTGGCCGGTCTGTTTGAAGCGGGTGTCGAGTTGGCGCTGGATGGCTTCCCAGATGGCGTAGCCTTCGGGGCGGATGACCATGCAGCCGCGCACGGGGGAATTGTCGGCGAGTTTGGCGGCGGAGACGACGTCCTGATACCAACGGGGAAAATCCTGGGAACGGGGTTTGATGTTTTTGGCCATAAGAGGGGGATAGATTAACGGGAGGAGGGGGAAGGGCAAAGGTGAGGGGTGGTCCCACGGCGGGGCCGTGGGCTTTTGGGTATTAAGTGATGCGCATTGAACGGGGGTGCGGGGCACATTTGGACGCGCGGCACAGGCCCCTTACAATTGTTCGCTTTGCATCTTTGCGGAGTTTTGGACACATGAATCTTCAGTCGAAAATTGAGAATCATTCAGCTTTGGTCGGCGTCATCGGGCTGGGTTACGTGGGTTTGCCGCTGATGGCGGCATTTCATCGGGCGGGATTCCCGGTGCTGGGGTTCGATGTCGATCAATCGAAAATCGATGCGCTGCATCGGGGGGAAAATTATCTGAAGCATTTGGGTAAAACGCTGGTGAGCGACATGAAGACGGGGACGAAATTCGACGCGACGACGGATGTGGGGCGGCTGGGGGAGTGCGATGTGATTATTTCGTGCGTGCCGACGCCGCTGGGGACGCATCGGGAGCCGGATTTGTCGTATGTGGAGAAGAGCGCGGAGGATATTGCGAAGACGATTAGGCCGGGGCAGTTGATCGTGCTGGAATCGTCGACTTATCCGCGCACGACGCGCGAGGTGATGCTGCCGAAATTTGAGGCGAAGGGGTTTACTTGCGGGAAGGATTTTTTTCTGGCGTACAGCCCGGAGCGAGAAGACCCGGGGCGGAAGGATTTTAATACGCAGACGATTCCGAAGCTGGTGGGGGGGATCGATCCGCTGAGCGGGGAAATTGCGGCGGCGCTTTATCGGAAAGCGATCGCGCAGGTGATTCCTGTTTCAACCGCGGAAGTGGCGGAGGCGGCGAAGCTGCTTGAGAATATCTATCGCGCGGTCAACATCGCGCTGGTGAATGAGATGAAGATGGTGCTGGATGCGATGGGGATTGATGTGTGGGAGGTGGTGAAGGCGGCGTCGACGAAGCCGTTTGGGTTTCAGGCGTTTTATCCGGGGCCGGGGCTGGGCGGGCACTGCATTCCGATCGATCCGTTTTATCTCACGTGGAAGGCGCGCGAGGTGAATTTGCCGACGCGGTTTATCGAGCTGGCCGGCGAGATCAATCACCAGATGCCGGAGTATGTCGTCCGAAAAACCGCGCTGGCGTTGAATGATCGGGGCAAGGCTGTCAAAGGCTCAAAGATTCTCGTGCTAGGGCTGGCTTATAAGCCGGATGTGGATGATGTTCGCGAGAGCCCGAGCTTTGAGTTGATCGAGCATCTGGAGCAACTGGGGGCGGAGGTGGATTATCACGATCCGCACGTTCCGCAGACGCACAAGATGCGGCATCACGATCTGCATATGCACAGCATTGAGTTGTCGGCGGCGAATTTGAAGAGTTATGACTGCGTGCTGATCGCGACGCATCACGCGGCATATGACTGGCAGATGGTGGCGGATAACGCCAAGCTGATTATCGATACGCGAAATGCGATGCGCGATGTGAAGGGGAGGCGGGAGCATATTGTGAAGGCGTGATTGTTTAAAAAGGGGGGAGGGGTTAGTGAGGGAAATCACATTCATTGCTTTGCGACACCGCAAAGCGCGCCGATAACGCACCTTGTTAAATCAGACTTCAGCGGATTAAAATATTGATCAGATAACCATATTGGTGGGTTGAGTTTTTAGAGAGTCGTTCCTTTCTGAGGATTTCTATGAAACCGGTGCATGGGGCTTTGCATCACGCATGTGATGAGGTGGTTCGTCGCAATATTTCATTTGCTCATCGCCAATTCCATGAACCACTTGAACCGCGGCGATTGCTCAGCGCCAGCTTCGCATCTCTTAACGCCCAAGGCACCTTGAGCATCATTGGCACCGCGAAGAACAATTCGATCCTCGTGCAATTGGCCGGCACGAAAGTGCAGGCGATCGTGGATGGTAAAACGCTTTCGTTCGCTAAAAGCAGCGTGAAGCGAATCTGGGCAGATGGATTTGGCGGCAATGACAGGCTGACCAATCAGACGAGCCTGCCCTCGACGCTCATCGGATCGGGCGGGAACGACACGCTCGTCGGCGGCAGCGAAAATGATTCGATGGACGGCGGCCCCGGCCAAGATGTGCTGAGGCCGCGAGATGGAAACAATTCCGGCAATATTGATCCGGGTTCGGATACGCTGGATTATCAGGGAGCGACGCCGGGGGAATTTTGGTTGTCTACGTCCCCATACGGCGGCATTCCTCCTTTGAGTTTAGGCATAATACACGGAAGCAGTGCTCAATGGACTGACTGGTTTGATGTCGTCACGACGGCAACGCCCTTGCGCATTTTGGGAACGTCGGGCAACGATCAAATTGGAGGACGCATCGCGCTCAATGCGCAAATATATGGCGAAGGAGGCGATGACGTCTTGAGTGTTTCAAGCGATTTTACCCACGGTGATGATACGATTCCCCAAGTACTGATTTCTTTATTTGGTGGGTTGGGCAACGATACGCTTGGGGCGTCGGGCGAGGATGTTTTTGTTGAGTATGGCGATGGTGGCCCCGGCAATGATACTTATGACTACGAGGATGCACACGGTGACGTTGGGCCGTTCGTGGATACTGGGGGCGGACTGGATTCTCTGAGCGTCAGCGCCCCATTTGAGACGCCTGATCCTTATATCGCAGTGATGCCGGACGGCATCGAATCGCTGGATATTTTCGTCGGTGAGGATGCAAGTCTGATCGTCTATGGGAATAACTTAAACAATACAATCGAGGCCGGTACCAATAACGGCAGTGTTTCCATTTTCGGCGAAGGTGGAAACGATTCTCTTTTCGCGGGTGGTCCATCTTATGAGGAAGGCGAAACACGGATATTGCTAAGCGGTGGACCGGGGAACGACACGCTGACCTCGGAGGGGGAGGACGACGGCTTCGATCCTGCCGTTCCAGTGACATACGAGGGAGATAGTGGAAACGACACCGCCGATTTTTCTGCACGCT
This sequence comes from Tepidisphaeraceae bacterium, assembly GCA_036265245.1. Lineage (GTDB taxonomy): Bacteria > Planctomycetota > Phycisphaerae > Tepidisphaerales > Tepidisphaeraceae > DATAPK01. The sequence continues at coordinate 11,785 of DATAPK010000375.1, forward strand.
CTGGAGATTTGACGATCACGCTCGACAACAAACCAAATGACGGCCAAGGCCATCATCTGGACAACGTCATGTCCGACGTGGAAACCATCCTTGGCGGGTCGGGCAACGACTTCATCCAGGGTAATCCATCCTTCAACAAACTGGTCGGCAACGCCGGCAATGACACGCTTTGGGGCGGCGGCGGCAACGACACACTTGATGGCGGATCAGGCCACGATCAACTCCACGGCCAGGCGGGGAATGATTTGTTGTTAGGAAAAGACGGCGAAAAAGACACCCTCGACGGCGGAGATGATTTTGACACCGCGACGCGCGACAACGGCCCGGGCGTGTTTGATGTCGTCAGCAGCATCGAAAAATTCACGCCATGAAGAGTCATTCAAAACTCATCGTCCATGCGCGGAACGCAATGGGCCATGTGAAGAGGAGGGGGCATATTATGTAGGCTTGAGATTTCGCTCGGGAATGATTCGTCGAATTTTATATTACGTCTAACGCGCAGGGCGATTGCGAAGTAAACAGGGCTTATTTTTCAAGCTGATCCGGATTCACCTGCCAGTTGCTTGGCAGCGACGGTGGCATTGGGCTGCCCGTGTAGTAGGTGTTGATTGGATTCAGGGCGAACAGATAAGCATCAAGCTCCAGTGGCCTGCCCGCCCAAGGTCCCGTCACCAGACTTCCTGTCCGCGTGTACGTGTCGCATTCGAAGGAGGGATGAAGCACCAGATGCTCAACAGAAATCTCCGTGCCCGGCGGGAGCGCCGCAAGCACTTTGGCCGTTTTGTCCAGCATCTCGCACCTCCGGCTCGTGCACAGGGTCAGTTCGCCGTTCCAATTGACCAGCGTGAGCGTTTGCTTGGTCTTCCAGAATCCGGTGACGGTTGAAAAGTTGAAGTATTTGGGATCGTTGCTCACGTCTCTGGATTTTTCGCAGCCGGCCGTCATGGCCGCGAGGATAAGGAGGGTGGCAACAAGAAGTTTGCGCGGGGCGCCAAGTGCAACGTGGGATATTTGGTTGATCGTCACAAGTCCTCCGCATCGCCGAGATGGGCGGAAGTATATCGACAACTAACTTGCGTTGCAAGAATAAGTATATTAATTACTAACTTTTTTCGCATGAATAGGTATCTGGCGACGCGCGATCCCCGCTTGACGGCCGGCCTGGCCAGAGAGAATCTTTACCTCATGCCAACCGAATCTCCCCGACTGGGTCTGCTCCTGTTCATAATGACGCTCGCCTTCGGTCTCGGCGCTGCTCCCGTCGCTCCGGAAAAGGGGATTGCGGTGGTGCCGAATGAAGCGGCCCGCCGCGTGGATGTGCTGGTGGATGGGCAGCCGTTTACTTCGTACATCTGGCCGGAGAGTTTGAAAGTGCCGACGCTGTGGCCGCTGCGCACGGCTGATGGCACGCCGATCACGCGCGGGTTTCCGCTGGAGCCCAGGCCGGGCGAGCGGGTGGATCATCCGCATCACGCCGGGTTCTGGCTCAATTACGGCAACGTCAATGGCGTGGATTTCTGGAACAACTCCACCGTGATCTCACCCGAGCGGCAGGCAAAGATGGGGACGGTGCTGCATCGGCGCATCGTCAAAACCAGCAGCGGCGTGGACAAAGGCGAACTGGAAGTGGAGACCGATTGGATCATGCCCCCCCTAGCCGGCGGAGATACGATCCTGCACGAGACGGCGAGTTTCACGTTTCGCGCCGGGCCGGGCATGCGCGAGGTGGATCGGATTTCCACGCTGACGGCGCTGGATAAACCTGTCTCATTCAAGGATGACAAGGAAGGAATGCTCGGCCTGCGCGTGCGGAAGGAGCTTGAGCAGCCGACGAAGGATTCGGTGGTGCACACCGACGCGGCCGGCAAGCCGACCACGCAGAAATCCGTCGATAACACCGGCGTGAGCGGACAGTATCGCAGTAGCGAAGGGAAAGTCGGCGATGCGGTCTGGGGCACGCGTGGCCGCTGGTGCGCGCTGGCGGGCAAGGTGCAGGATGAATCGATCACGGTGTTGATGCTCGACCATCCGCAGAACGTCGGCTTCCCCACGTATTGGCACGCGAGAGGTTACGGCCTGTTCGCCGCGAATCCGCTGGGCGAGGCCGAGTTGAGTGGCGGGAAGGAGAGACTGGATTTTGCGCTTCAGCCAAAACAGTCGACGACATTCCGGTATCGGCTGGTGATTCTGGATGGGACAGCGTCGGTGGAGGAGATGGAGGGGCGGT
>DATAPK010000376.1:0-4292 GCA_036265245.1 Tepidisphaeraceae bacterium
CGACCTTATTCAACCGCCGCAGCCCAAAGACCATATCGCAATCGTCTCCGAGTGGGATACCTTCTTTGGCCGCGCGTTGCCATTAAGCTTCGCCGCCGCGGCAACCAAGCAAGACATATCCACTTTCACGCCGTTTACAGCGCAAAACTTTCCCGAAAACATCCATCCGTTCGTCTATCTCCGCGGCATCGACGGGCAAACCCCAGGCGAACCCAGTGCATCGTCGAATAAAGAATCCAACAAAGACACCGATAAAGACTCCGCCGGCAACGCCACCAAAGTTTCCGCGCCAGGCGAAGCGCCCGAAGGACTCAATCAGGCGGATTACCTCCGCAGGCTCGCCGACCAGATCGCCGCCCTGGATGCCAAGCTGCGCCGGCGCCCTGGTAACTCCAGCGGCATCCGCGCCATCGGCATCCTCGGCAGCGACGTCTATGACAAGCTGCTCGTGCTCCGCGCCTTGCGCGACCGCCTCCCCGAGCCCATCTTCTTCACAACCGCGATGGATGCGCGATACACCCTGCCATCCGAAACTGTCGCCACCCACAATCTGCTGGTCGTCTCACCCTTCGGCCTAAACCTGAATGAAACTTATCAGGCCAATATTCCATCATTCCGCGATTCCTACCAGACCGCCGTATTTACCGCATCGATGTGGGCGGTGATTGGAATTCCCGGCGACGAATCGCATGCCTCCAATGACCCTAAACTTCAACTTCCCCCTGCCGTTCAGCGCGCAATGTCAATTAAGCAGCAAATGTATTTAGGCGATCCACGGCGTTTCGAGATCGGACTCAAGGGAGCCCATGATCTAACCGTGCCAGGCAAGCCAGAAGCGGGTATCCTGAAGTTCCCCCGCGATGAGCCTGTGTGGAAAAGTTTCCAACCCTTCCGCGAGGATTACCCAGTTCGCGAGGTCGTTCTAGGCGGAATCCTCCCCGTCGCGCTAACGCTGGGCATCTTATGTCTCCTCGCCCTCGCCCTCGGCGTTCGCCCCGACCGCAACGTCATGACCGATGGCTGCAAATTCATCGTCCACATGGTCACCGCCGCCCCTTTCTGGCTCGCGCTCGCCTTTATCGCGGTGCTCGTCCTCTGGATTCAGGTCGATTGCTGGGATGGCGCAAGCGGCGAGCCCGTTGCCTTGCTCGACGGCGTCAGCATCTGGCCCACCGAGTCCATTCGCTTGCTCGCCTTTTTTCTCTGCTTCTATTTCGTCGCCTACTGCTGGCTGGATGCGCACAAAAATGACCTGGAAATTCGCGACGAATTCGATCTCAAAGACTTTGAAGAGATGGAGACGTACGCCGGCAACGACGCCTTTTGCACCACGGTCGCCCCCGCCAAATCGTACTGGCAATGGATCAAAGGCCGTTTATGGAAATATGGATTCATTCTTTGTGACTGGAACGTCGTCGGCATGCCCAGCACCGGAACCAAAACCAAGCCACGGGTGGCAGAAGGCAAAGAGCCAGAGTCGGCCGACGCTCGTGTGTTTGCCCAGAACGTCTGGTGGGAATACCAACGCCGCCGCAAACCCTGGGCACGCGGCGGAAGAGTGCTGCTTCTAACCCTCTGCTACTTGCTCTTTACCACAGCGCTGTTGAACCATGTATTCGCCGAGCCCGCCCCGCCCGTGCGAGGCCCTTATGCCCACACCGTCGACCGCTGGATTCATTGGGCCAGCCTCATCGCATCCACCGCCCTCACCTTTTTCGTCCTCGACGCCACCTACACCAATCGCCGCCTCATCCAATATCTGCTGAGCCACACCACCCACTGGCCTCCAAAAGCCTATGACCAATGCGCCTGGACAAAAAATCCCGAAGACATGACCGAATATCTCGACATCCGTTTCATCGCAAAACGCACCCATGCCGTCGGCGAAGTGATCTACTATCCGTTTGTCATTCTCTTTCTGTTGATCCTTGCGCGCAACAGTTGGTTCGATGATTGGAAATGGTCGATGGGTCTGATCGTCGTCACAGCCTTGGATTTCGGATTGGCCATCACCGCCGCCCTGATGCTCCGCGGAGCCGCCGAAGAAGCCCGCCGCCGCGCCCTCAAAAAAATCCGCGACCGCAGACTCCGCTGCCAGGACGAACCCACCGCCAAAAAACTCTCCGAGGTTGCCGAACTCGTAGAAAATGAACAGGACGGCGCATTCTCCATCCTCTCCCGCCACCCCCTCCTCGCCGCAATCCTCCTCCCTTCAGGCACCCTGGGCATCTGGGTCCTGCTGGAATACGTCCCCAAGCTGTTTCACTAGCAGACTGTTTCAAAAACCCATTGCAACCTCAGACGCCGGTGTCTGAGGTACTCCGAAGACCCGGATTTTTCCTGCAATTAATCCGCCTCTCCGAAGTACCTCAGAATAGCTTCTAAACCGGTGCTTTTGGAAATTTGATGGAATCACATCAACAAAGGCTGTTACAATGCCCCTTTCACATTGTAGACAAGGATCACTAACGCCCCATTAAAATGAGGTTCGCGATGAGTCATCCCGCTTCGTTTCGCCGGCCCTGTCTTTGGATTCAATTTCTACTTTGTCTGCTGATCGCCCTCGGGCTGTCGGTCGAACGAACCTCCGCCGGATCGCTGGGTAACGGCGCCGCACAACGTAAAGCCGCCGCGGAACGCGCCGCCGCTGCCGCGCAGAAGGCCGCCAATCCCCCGCCGCCCCCAGTTGCGACACCTTCCAATACTGATTCTTCAAATAATCAGCCCGATCATTCCACTGCGGCCGCCTCGGGAAATTTCACCCCGATTTATTCGTTCGGGTCGACCGCTCAGGACGGAAAAACACCCGCGGTTCTTGCCGCCGCGCCCGATGGCACTCTCTTCGGCGCAACCAGCGGCGGCGGAAAGTATCAGGTCGGCGTCATCTTCAAGTGCAATGCCGACGGAACCGGCTACACCATCCTCCACCAGATCATTGGCGGCGCGAATGACGGAGCCTTCCCCAATTCAATGTACGTCGGCCCCGACGGCGCGCTCTACGGCACATTCCAGGTTCAGGGAAAGAGTGGCCACGGAGCGGCCTACCGGTGCGCAGCAGATGGGTCGGATTTCAAAATCATTCACGCGTTCGCTTCCAACGAGGGCCCCGTCCCGGCAATCCGCTCGATCGACCCGGATGGCACGCTCTACTGCTTTAGCCAGGGCGGCGCCGGCATTTCTCGAATGAAGCCCGACGGAACCGATTTTACGCAGGTCTACAACGCCTGGGCATCCACCAATCGGAATAAGGGAGTCGGCCCCTATTGCGACGGCGGCGATGGATACTTTTACGGAGGATCCGCCCGCACGCTTTTCAAAGTAAAGAAGGACGGAACCGGCTATTCAACAATCTACACCTTCAATGGCTCCCCACTCGATGCCGACAGCACCGACCGCGCGCCCATCCTCGGAAGCGACAACATGCTTTACGGCATGTCCTCCAACGGCGGCCAAAAAGCAGGCGGCGTGATTTTTAAAATCGCCCGCGACGGCAGCGGCTATCAAGTTCTGCTGAATCCCGATGCCCAGCCGCTCAGCCCGCGCGCCCTCGCCGAAGGCCCCGACGGAAAAATTTACGCACTCGTTCAAGACGGCGTGGTTTCCATGAACAAGGACGGCTCCGCCTACACCGTCGTGCACCCGATGGACGGCGCCGCCTTCCCCTGGACAATGGTGATCCACGGCGGATCCCTTTACGCCGCCACCACCAGCGGCGGCAAAGGCGGCGGCACCATCTTCTGCTGCCACATCCCCGCCGGCAGTTAATAACCAATCGGACACAAAGGATCGAAAACCAGACGATTTTCCAATCCAAAATCCAAAATCGCCATTTCCCATCGCCGCGGGCCGCATGCAATCCCCCCGCCGCCAAATTAACCCCCCAGGGTGCATCTCCCCATCCCGCCGATTACACTTCCCCTCATGCAGCGATTGTTCGCCCTGATTTTCCGCAACGTCTTTCGCAATCGCCTGCGAAGCCTCCTCACCCTGGCCAGCACCGCTGTCTCCCTCGCACTGCTCTCCCTCCTGCTCGCCCTCTATCAGGGCTTTTTCTACGGCGAGGACGCCTCACCCTCCCAGGCCCTCCGCATCGTTTGCCGGCATCGCGTTTCTCTCACTCAATCCCTCCCCGCCAGTCATCAACAGCGCATCGAGCAAGTGCCCGGCGTCGTAAAAACCTCCGCCTGGAGCTGGTTCCAAGGCGTTTACAAAGAGCCCAAGGATTTCTTCGCCCGCTTCGCCGTCGATGCCGGCACCATCTTCGATATCCATCCCGACTGGACAATCCCGCC
>DATAPK010000377.1:0-4436 GCA_036265245.1 Tepidisphaeraceae bacterium
TTGATGAATTATTCGGCTCCGGCATCACCGATCCCACCGCCCTCCATGAAAAGCTCACGCCGACTGCCTTCAAACGCGATCTCAAAACCGACGCCAGCGTTCTGCTTGATCAAACTCTCACGCGCGTTCAATCCGTGCGAAACATCCTGCGTTTCACCACCCCAATTCCGCCCGACGCCCCGCCGCTCACCATCGCCGAAAACGAGCAGGCCATCACCATTCCCATTCTCACCGGCGCGATTCATTACTGCGGCTACGTCGATTTTCTCAAATCCGCCGACGGCGTCGTCCGCAGCATCCCCCTCTTCGTCAATTATCGCGGCCGAATGCTGCCCCACATGGCCATGGCCACCGCCTGCGCCATCCTCGACGTCGATCTCAACAAAATCCAATTCACCGAAAACACCGTCTCCCTGCCCCTGCCCAGCGGACAGCACATCATCATTCCCGTAAGAACCGCCCCCTCGTCCGACCTCGGCCGCGTCGGAACGTTCATGGATATCCCCTGGTTCGGCACGAAAGAATGGCGCTATTCCTACGATATACCCGCCCATCAGGATTCCAAGCAGCACATTCCCCTCAACACTGTCTGGCGAGTATGCGAACTGCGGCGAGACCTCGAATCCATCGGCGCCAAAACCGATGACGCGTTGAAAGCAATCGTGCAGGTCTACCGCTCCTCGCTGAACATCGCTTCCAAATTTGTCGATGAACCGGCCGACCAGCGTGATGACGCCCAGCGCGCCGCCGCCATCAAAGATGTGGTCGATCAGATCGGCTCGCTCATCGATCTCTCAACCTACGACAAAATGAAACCCAGCGACTACAGCGAGGATGAAAAGCTCTTCGTCCCCGCGTATCGCGCCCTGATCCAGGCCCAGAAATCCCTGCAAATCGACACCGACCGAATCCAGAAAGCCCGCACCGAGCTTCGCAGCCAACTCAACGGCCGCGCCGCCATCATCGGTTGGACCGCCACCGGCAACACCGACACCTATTCCACCAGCATCCACGCCGCCTGCCCCGGCGTCGTCATCCAGGGCATGGCCATCAACGGCATCCTCACTCGCGACCTCTGGCGGCCCGCGCCCTGGTGGATCACCGTCATCATCACCTTTTTCATCGGTATCCTCGGCACCCTCAGCGTCGCATGGTTCCAGCCCAAGCAGGCGATGGTCTGCACCGTCGGATTGATCGCGGCTTACTTCGTCATCAACGGCATCCTGATATTCGACTGGGGCAAAACGATCGTCGGCATCGCCGCGCCGCTCACAACTGGCTTTGCCGTCTGGTCCACGCTGACTCTCGTGCGCTACATCTCCGAAACCGCCCTTCGCCGCCGCATCACCAACAAATTCCGCAGCTACGCCGATCCGCAACTCGTCAATTATGTGATGGAGCACATCGACACCGATCGCCTCGACGGGCAGGTCAAGATGATGACCGTCGTCTTCACAGACCTCGCCGGCTTCACCACCATCTCCGAAAAACTTCGCGAACGAACCGTGCCGCTGCTCAATGAATACATGAGCCTGATGCTCCCGATCATTCGCGAGAACAACGGCCTGTGGAATAAATTCCTCGGCGACGGCATCATGTTCTTCTTCAACGCCCCGCTCGATAATCCCCATCACGCCCGCGATGCCGTCCGCACCGTCATGGAAATGCAACATGCCCTGATCGACTTCAACAAATACCTGGCCGAAAAAGAATTGCCCGCCGTCGCCATGCGCGCCGGCGTCAGCACCGGCCCCATGATCGTCGGCGACGCCGGTTCCACCCACGAAAAGCACGGCGCCAGCGACTACACCGTCCTCGGTGACGAAGTGAACCTCGGCGCCCGCCTCGAATCCGCCAACAAATATCTGGGAAGCAGAACCCTTCTCAACCAGGCCGCCGCCGAATTGTGCGGCGACGAATTCCTGCTCCGCCCCATGGGCAACATCTGCGTCGCCGGCAAAAGCGAAGGCGTCCACTGCTTCGACGCCATCTGCCGCCTATCCGAAGCAACCGACGCCCAGAAACGATTGGCCGAATTGTCCACGTTGATCGTAAAAAACTTCCGCGAATCCGAATTCGCCGAGTGTATCCGCTGGGCCGAGCAACTGAAGAAATCCTTCGGCCCCAGCAAGTTCGCTGACCTCTATCTCAGCCTCGCCAGCCTCTACCTCAGCGAACCCCCCGGCGAAAAATTCGACGGCCAAATCGTCCTATCTGAAAAATAATCCCCGTGTAGCCCGCGAGCTTGCTCGCGGTGATCGATTCAAGGATGCGTCGCCCCCGCATCCACCACATCGCAATCCTCATCCCGCGATGAAACCCGCGCATCCCGTCTTTCCATCGCCTTGGCATAGATATGCATTAAACAATCGTAATTTCGCCCCGCCGTGTAGTTCGTTTCAAACTCCCGCCGCGCCGCGCCGCGAATATTCGCAATCGCCGGCTCATTCACTGCCCGCTTCACCGCCGCCGCAAGCTCGCTCGCATTGCCCGGCGTAAAAAGCCAACCGCTCACGCCATCCTCAATCATCTCCGCCATCGTCCCCAGCTTCGATGCAATCACCGGCGTTCCCTTCGCGAACGATTCCACAATCGTCCGCGGCATCCCCTCATACCAAACCGACGGAAACACCAACGCACCCGCGCGCCCGATGAGGTCGCACACTTCCGATAGCGGCCTTCGCCCCAGATATTCAATCCCAGGTATTTCCTGCGCCGCCTTTTCCACCTCTAATTTCAGCGGCCCATCCCCAACGATCTTCAACTGGCACGCCCCATTCAATTCTCGCCACGCGCTCAGCAATGTCAGGATGCCTTTTTCTTCCGTCAATCTGCCGACAAAAATCATGTATCCGCCGTCGCCCGTCCCCGCACCCGGATCAGGATTGACGAAATTCGCTTTGACATACATCTTGTCTGCCGGCAATCCCCCTTCGATAAATTTGTTCTTCGCGAACTCGCTCAGCGCCACATACGCATCGACCGCATTGCGATAAGTTCCCATCGCCCGATGCACGCCCAGCATCGTCGCCGACACCGCCGACGTGCCCCGCCCTCGATAACAATTATGTTTCACCGCCCGCCAAGGAATTTTCCCCAGGCAGTCCTCGCACAATTTCCCGTCGCGATAAAATGTGCTCGCCGGGCACGACAATCGATAATTATGCAGCGTCTGCACCACCGCCGCCCCCGCATCCCGCGCCGCGTAATAAACCGCCGGCGACATGAGCGGAAACGTGTTGTGAAAATGAACCAACTCCGCCCGTGTCTCGCGCACTAGGTTGGCCAGCTTGCGCTTCGCATCCCCGTTCCACAGCGTCGTCCCGAACATCGCCAGCTTGCCCATCAGCTCGATGTCGTCGTTGCGCATGATGAACTTGTGCACCTCATGCCCGCGCGATTGCAGCAACGAAATCTCCGAGGCAAAGACCTCGTCCTCGCCGCCGGCTTGCTTGTAGAAATTGTGAGCGACAATCACGCGCAAACACGATCCCTTGTTCCAATTTTCTCTCTGGCGTTTTCTGGGCGAGGCGGAATTATACCAAGTGTTTCGTTAATGTTGGATAAGCAAAGAGGTGCGGCCCACCGGCGACATATCGGACGCTGCCGCCTGATTGCCCGCCAAAATCTTGCTGTACTCCGCGTCGATCTGTTCCGCCTTGGCAAGCCAGGAAAACTCTTCCGTCCCGCGACGCCGGCCAGTTTCCCCAAGTTGCCGCCGCAGATCCGGGTTCGCCAGCTTCTTCATCGCCTCGGCGATATCCTCAATCGCCTGCTCGCTCGTCTGCGCCGCGATCTTGAACCCGTTGCTCCGATCCACACACACCGCCGGCCCACCCAGATCCAAACAGATCACCGGCAATTTCAAATCCATCGCCTCCAGCACCACAAACCCGCCCGAATCATGCAAACTCGGATGCACCAGCACATCCGCCTGCTGCATCTGCTCCAGCCCCGCACGCCGCGGCAGCGCGCCGGTGAATTTCACTCGATCCGCAATCCCCAGCGTCTTCGCCAGCGCCTCCAGCCGCGCCCGGTCCGGCCCATCACCCACAATCATATATTCGCTATCCCACAAATTCGCCTTCGCAAACGCCGCCAGCCCAAGATGAAATCCCTTCCAATGTAGCAGCCGGCCCACGCTGATAAATCGCAACGTTTTGTCCGTCCGCGCAATCGTCTCATCGCGCTCGTGCGCGTCAGATTCAACATGGCCCACCGCCGACATCACGCAGACTTTCGGAAACCCCAGCCGCCGCATTCTCGTCGCTGATTGTTCCGATGCCGCGATCCCAAGACTGCACCGTCTCGCCGCCGACTTCAAAACCGGATCTTTTTCAAAACACCAGCGCACAAACGATCGCGCCGCCTCGATCAATCTGCCGCGCAACCCCGTCCCGCGATTGAACGACGCCGGCGCCGACTCCCCGCCACCC
>DATAPK010000378.1:0-5991 GCA_036265245.1 Tepidisphaeraceae bacterium
TCGGAACCGCATCTTCAAACCGGCCCAAAGCAGTGAGCGTCTGCCCCATGCAAAGCCAGGTTTGCGCAAACTCCGGAAAGTCATGCGTCAACTGCGTCGCCAAATCAAGCGCTTTGGCCAAATCGTCTCGCTGCTTTGTCGAATCCTGATCAGTCTGCGCCTGGTTCAGCGCCAGACGCCAATAGAAGAGCGTACCGTTCACCTTGTCGGCATTGATTTGAGACAGGCGATCGGCATACGTTTTGGCCTGATCCCAATTCCTGCGCGCCAGGTTGTATTCAAACAATGCGGTTAATACGCGGGAATCCTTCGGGTTGAGTTTCTCAGCGGCCTGCAGATGCTGAAGCGGGACGTTTTCATCGGCCTCGTCACGCGTCAGATCCATCAGCGCCAGTTCGCGCTCAAGCGGATCGCTGATTTTCTGCGCTTCGCGAAGACGAATCTGCTTCATCTGCTCGACCGAACTTCCGCCCAGCCTGGCGCGCTCCAGCATCAGATCGGTGTTGTCGGGCTTCACCTTCAGGGCCCGATCCAGCGCCGCCACCGCATTGGTGTTGTCCTTTGCATGTGAGTAAAACGCCGACAGCATCAGGGAAGCCTGGACATCGCCGGGATCGGCGGCCAGAACCGAATCGATCAACCGCTTGTCTTCATCCGGTATGTTGAGCAGGATGGCGACCGTCGCTTTTCCAAGCCTCTGGTTTCGCGTCTGCTCGGGAAGCCTGTCGTAAACCTTCTTCGCTTCGTCCGTCTTCTTTTGTTGCAGGAGGACCGCAATTTCCATGCGGACCACATCCATGTTCTCCGGGTCGTTTTCCTTCAACCACTCGATGTTTTTGTCGGCGTTCTCGAAATCGAATTCCCGCAATTGCGTCTGCGTGAGCAAAATTCTTGCCGGTTCGTACGAGGGATAACTGTCCACGATTTGCTGGAGATATTTCTTGGCAGAACCGCTCTGATTCGTCATCAGATAGCACCGGGCCGACAGGAACATCAACTCGAAGTGCATCGGATCGCGCTCGGTCGTCTTGGCGATGGCGGGGTCGAGCGTGGCAATGGCGTCCGTAATCTGGCCTTGTGCCATTTGAAGCTTGGCTTTAATCCGCAGGACGTAAGGGTTATCCGGCGCCTTGGCGTTGAGCTTGCGGAAATCAGCCTGAACCTGGGGCATCAGCACATCCTGCTCGGATTTGCTGGAGAGCGCCATCAGCTTATCGAGGCGCAAGTTGGTGAGTGTCACCAGACACTGCAACTCCATATTTTTAGTTTCCTGGCCACGAGGACCGATGCGATCCGCCGGCGCGGGATCGGGAAGGGTCTTCAGCAGGTCGATCGCCTCGTCGCGGCTTTCCGCGCGGCTGCCGAGCAAATCGCCGAGTTTATTGCGTGCCTGCAGATCGGTAGGCCGCTGCTTCAGAACTTCGCGGAAAATCTTCTCGGGGTTGACCGAATCAATTGGATCGATACCGATGACCCTGTTGAACAGGCCTCGCAAAACCCGAACTGAATCGCCTGCTACTCCATCCAGCGCATAGGTCGCCGCCGACAGCTTGATTTCGTCGTAATCCGGATCATCCGCCTTCACCAATTCCGACGCGATGCGGTATTCCATCCAGATGCGATTTCTTTTCAGTTCGATCTTATCTTTTTGTGTCGCCAAAACCGGATCGTTGATATAGATCCGCCCGGCGCGATCGTGAAACACGGCACTGTTATTGTGATCCTTCATTGCCTGCTGAATCGTGGAAATCGCCTGCTCGCGAAGTTTCGCGGCAACGGTCGGTTTACCGTCGCGATCGGCGGCGCTCGCTTCAGTCGCATATGCCGCCGCAATGTAAAACGGAATATCCGCGTTGTCCGGAGCGTCCGCCTGAAGATCGACCAACTGCTTCACGGCGGCGTCGATCACGGTCTGGTCGTTTTCAAAATGATGAACCCACGAATCGATCGCCGCAATCGGAACCGCGCTCCGCGCCTCAACGTGCTTGGGGTTAATCTTGAGAATCTTCTGTGAAACATCCTTCAAATTGTCATAGAGTCGCGGCGAAGGATTGTTGTGATTCAGCCGGAAGACTTCCTGCCAGAAGTGTAATTCCCGTTCCAACGCGGGCATGCAATTCGGATCAGTCGAAATGGCCAAATCCCAGCACTGCTGCGCTTTAGCCAGATTTTCGACGTCGTCGTACACCGACTGGTTAAACATATCGCCGGCTTTGACCATCAGATTGGGATCGCGCAGCAACTGGCCTGCGGTGATGTAGTTCTGTGCAGCCAGCACCGTCTCTCCGCTTTGCTCGGCCTTCTCGGCGATCGCCAGGAATTGCTTGGGATTATGATGCTTATGCCTGTAGTAAACGAACGCGCCGACGACAACAACCAAGCCAGCGACCACGAGGGAAAGAATCAGCAGAAATTTTGAATTGACTTTGCGTGCCATAGAGATTGCTCAGTGCGAAATCACTTGCCCTGTCCCGATGAGGTTAATTTTTTCCAATCCGGCAGACATCGCTCCACCTCGGGCAAAGCCGAAGTGAGAAAATCGTTCATTACAGTGGCCGATTCGTCGGCGTCCCGCATCACGGTCAGCAGCTCGATTTTGGAATAATAAGCGTATCGTTGCCGCAGGTCCTGGAGACGAAGGCGCACGCCGATCGGATCGGCCGTGTACTCGCCGTTGGCGTTGAAGAAATACGCCACATTTTTCGCCGCCGCCTGTCGCGAGGCAATCTGATCTTCAAAATTGATATAGCAAACATCCCCGTCCTTGATGTCCGCGCGGCCGGGCCGGCCCTCGAACGCAGACCACGAAACATAATTGTGACTCGTCGGCTCATATCCGTCGGCGATGTAGCAGCGATCCGGAACGTGCGCCACCGTATCCACCGAGCCCGTGTAATAAGTGATGCCGACGTTAATAATCCCCTGCGGTTTGCTCGCCTGAAAACGCGCCGCAAGCGCCTTCCGTTCGGAGAAGGTCTTGCCGTTAAACTCTTCCAAATCCTTCGCCGAAAACAGGCGATCGTCCATATAGTCGCGATACAGATAGTGCGTCGCGCCCAGTTCATGCTCCATATCCTCGCCGAGGCGCTCATCCTTGGAGACCTGAACCCAATGCCCCAAATGCGGCGGAATCGTGCTGAAATCCGCCGACAAGTCGACAGGGACTTTCTTGAAGTAAAGCTGCAAATATTCCGTGGCCGCGTTCAGCGAGATGGCGGAAACCAGCAGAATGCCCGCCGCCACCAGAAAGCTCGGCTGACGCATCAGCTTCTTGAGCGCACCGACGAGTGTTGAATTGGAGGTCATTTATCCTCCCCGCCGGATGGACGACGCCGCGTGATGATTCCGGGCTGCGGCTTGCGCGATTCAGAAGGATCGACTTCATCAATGAAAAGCTGATCCAGAATCCACGCCACCAGCAGAATCAGGAAAAACGCTGGCATGAGCATGATCAGCCCGACGAACGCATGCGCGAAACCTTCGGACATTTTTTCGGTGAAGTAGTGATCGAGCAATCCCTGGCCGGAGACGCGCATCACATTGCAGAAGATCGCGATCGGAATCGCCGACAATGTGAGGACGATTCGCTGCCACATCGGCCTGACCGACAGGAACGCAACCGCCGCCGCGACAGAGATAAACGTCATCAGCGAGCGCATTCCCGCGCACGCCTCGGCGACATTCAGCGCGCGATCCGGCAAGCCCGGGCGAGGCATGAAGATTTTCGTCCCGCCCTGCGCCGCATCTACGCCGGTGAGGTTCAACACCCACACCGCCACGCGCGCCGCCAGCATCTGCAGCGGCATCGCCACCTTGCTGTAAAACAGCGGTGGCCAGGGAACCGCGCACATCAAAAACGCGATCGGAAACCACGCGATTCGCATCACCTTCCAGCCGCAAAGCAAAAGCACCAACCCAAAGAGCGTAATGACCACGCCGGCATCGCTGGTCCAGTCATTTCTGCCCGGCCAGATGCCGTATTGAAACATCAGTAATCCAAACAGGAAAAGCCCGATGCCCCAATCGAGCAAGGCGACGAGAGCGCCCATGATGATGAGCTCAATCCCGGCAATCACGATCGGGCCTTTGAGCATTTCCTGCGGAACCAATCGGGGGCCGACAAAATAAAACACCAATCCCGCGGCAAAGCACGCCAGGGCGCCGATGCCTCTGCTTTTTGAGAACTTGCCCGCCAGCAAAGGCTCGACCGGCGTTCGCTGCAGTTCCTCTCGATTCAGATAAAGGTAATAGAGCCCGATAATGGGAATGAAAATCGCGTGCGCCCAGTTGGCGTCGCCGTAGATCGGGTTGGTTTTATCCCACAGGCGACGTAGATCGAAGCGGAATGTGGCGACGAACAGTGCGGCGATAATCAGCGTCTTGAGCCAGGTCGTCAGCGTCACACCGAAATAGAGCGCATCCGGTTCATCCGGGATGCTTAAACTCAGGTTGCTCGACGCGCTGCTCAACAGTCCTCCGGCCCCCGCATACAGGCCAAAATTATGAGACGAGTGATCGGTGAGTCCATCCTGGACTTTCGCTGATATCCAAGTTGTCTTGTTAAGACCTCTTAACCGCCTGCCGCTTCAGGAAACGGGATATTATCGCCACTGACGCCGAATTTGCGAGTTTGCAAGCGATCAACTGTGGTTCTGGTCACTTAATATCGACCGGAAAGGCCTTCAAATAAACCAGTTATCGCGGAGGCCGATCGTCCAGATTGGTACGAGCGCCCTCCGCGATAGTTCAGGCCCAAAGCGTGCGGAAGTTGCACTCTTCGGTCAGATTTTCACCGGAAGCTCATCCTCCGTTGTTGTTGTTATTGTCGGTGTTGAAGTTCCGGTCATAGAGGAAGCCAAACCCGTAAGTCACGCGGAACCCGCCGCGAGCCGCCGCAATAAACGGCGCGACCGCGTTGGTTCCCACTTCAACCACGTCATCCGGCTTGAGATAAAGGTTGGGCTCTTCGCCGGAAAAGATCTTTTCCAGATCAACCCGGCAGACAATCTGCTTGTTGTTATCAACGCGCCGGCGAATGATCGTCCGGCCTGGGATGGCCAACTGATCCAACCCACCTGCCGCCCAAATCGCCTGCACGAGGTCGATCTTACGGGCACTCAGGCTGTATACGCCCGTGCGAGCGATGTGGCCGCCCAGATAGTATTCGCCTTGAATCGGCGGCTGAACGATCACAAGATCGTCGGGGCGAATGACGATGTTGTATCGCAGATCGCCGCTCTTGAGCGCACCGATCGGAATACGAACCAGCCGCTTGTCGGATGGCTCCTTGAGATCGTTAAACGCAAAGCCCTGCGTGGTGGGCGCTGGGGCCGGAGTTGCCTCAGCCGGGGCGGCGGCAGGACCCTGAACCAGAACTGGCTTTCCATCGATGATGGTGTAACGGCTTTCGGTGTCGCCACTGCTTGCAGCCGTGGCCGGTGCTGCGGCAGGCGATTCTGCTGCCGGAGCAGTTAGATCCGCCGGTGCCGACGCAGCCGCCTTGGGCGCCAGAATATCCGCAGGAGCCGTAGTCGGCGCGGTGGATGGCATCGGGGCGTTCTGATCGGGCGTCACCGAACGCAACACATAAATGAATTCGATTCCACGGGTGCCGCGAATATCGGTATCCACCGTGATGTCGTGCGCCAACACCAAGGCGTCGAGCACGCGGAAATCACTCTTCGGAATCGCATATTGTCCGGGCTGCTGAACTGCACCCAGAATGCTGAAGGTTCGGGCGCGGGCTTCAAGCACCTGCACCGATACCGTCGCATTTTTCAGATATCCCGCATCCTGGTACTTCGCGGCGATCACCTGCTCGAGTTGAGCTTCGGTGTAGCCGACCGCCTGAATCTGGCCGATCAGGGGCAGCGAGATGTTCCCGCTTTCACTGACGCGGGCCTGCTTCACTGTTTCCGTGCCCAGCGCCTGGAGATCATTAATCGTCACGCTGACCAGATCGTTTTTACCAACCGAATAATCGGTGGGCGT
>DATAPK010000379.1:0-9441 GCA_036265245.1 Tepidisphaeraceae bacterium
ATGTGGCGCTGGCGCAGGAGGCGCTGGGCGATCTGGATCGGCAACTGATTCAGCCGGTGAAGCCGGAGAATATTCTTCAGAGCGTTTGCGATTATTTCGGGCTGGAGCATAAGGATCTGATGTCGGGCCGGCGGCAGCGGACGATTTCGCTGGCGCGCAGCGTGGCAATGTTTTTGGTGAGGAAGACCGCCAAGCTGAGCTTTCCGGAGATCGGGATGCGCATGGGTAAGCGGAATCACAGCACGGTGATCAGCGCGTGCCGGCGAATCGAGCGGGCAGTGCAGGGGAATGAATCGCTGATCTGGACGAGCGCGGTGGGCGAGCGCCAGGAAGAGGCGCCGGAGCTGATCCAGCGGCTTGAGGAACACAGCCGGGCGCTGACTTAAAGTCCGATATATATAATCATATCGAATTTGTTGATTACCACAGAGAACGCAGAGGAAAGAAAAGAATCGAGTTCTTTTTTCCCTATGCATTCTCTGTGGCTTTTTATTTGCTGTTTTTTGCGTCGAACATGCTTGAGATTCTTGCGTGGCAATAGCACAATTTGGCGTCACTTTGTGGGAGGCATGAATGGCTGAGGCTGCGGGACATATTTCTGTTTTGTGCGGGTGCGGTAAAAAGCTGAAGGCGCCGGCGAGCGCGGTGGGACGGAAGGCGAAGTGTCCGTCTTGCGGCAATGTGTTGACGATCGAAGCGCCGCCTCCGCCACCTCCCGCGGCACCTGAGGAAGATGATCCATTTGGCGCGCTTTATGATTTAGCTGAAGCGGAGAAGAAAGCGGCGGTGACGAATCAGGTGGATGATTCGCCGCGGTGTCCGAAGTGCGGCACGTCGATGGGATCGGGGGCGGTGCTGTGCGTGAATTGCGGATACGACCTTCGCAGCAAATCCAAAGTGACGGCCAAGCCGGTGCAGGCGGGCAAGCCGATTTTGGATCTGGAGTCGGCGAAAACTCCGAAAAAAAACAAAGACAAGATGGCGCCGCAGGGATCGTTTATGGCGGGGCTTGGGTTGAGCGTCGCACTGGGTGCCGTGGGCGGACTTATCTGGTTTCTGGTGACGTGGTTCACCGATTGGGATTTTGTATTTCTTAGCGTTCTGATTGGCGCTCTCGCGGGGGCGGGAATGAAGATGGGACAGAAGGGATTCAGCAAATTGGGTGGATGGGCGGCGATGGGGGTGACGTTTGCGATAGTCTTTTTGGCGAGGTCGGCGGTTGTGGTGGCGGTGCTGGTACCGATGATCAGGCATTCGGCATCGACGCTTGGCGGTTCATCCGTGTCGGCAGATGACGACGATCCGGACGATCGCGAGCAGGTGGTGGATCATTATGCGGATCAGGAATTAAAGAACATGGGAGCAAACTTGGATCATCCCAGTGAGGCACAAGAGAAAGCAGCGATGGTCGTGGCGGTAGCGAAAGTGAAGAAGATGACGCCCGCGCAGATTAAGGCGGAAGTTGAAAGGGAGGATGCAGCGGACGAAGCGGCGAATAATGCGGCCGAAAAAACGATGGAGGCTACTGGCGCGAATACTAATTCCAATAGTCAATCGCCTAGCAATGCAAGCAGCGGATCGGCAGGAGGGAAGGCCGTCGTAGCCACGCTGGGGCTGGTTGTGATCCTGTGGGCCTTTTTGGGGGGATGGTTTGGCATCATTTGTATGGTTGCGGCATTGGCGGCGGCGTATAAGGGGGCGAGTGGGGTGACATCGTGACGCGACGATCGGCGAGCAAGCTCGCCGCTACACGCGGAGGCGAAACGCTAAAGTAGGGGGCGGACGCGGCCGTCGCCGTGGCCGGAGGGTTTTCCCCAGATGCCGGGAATAGGGTTGTGGCAGTCGGGGCAGAGGCCGTCGGAGCCGATTCGATTTTTCTTCACACGAAATCCGAAACGTTCGATGAGCGTGGCGTTGCAATGGTGGCAGCGGGTGTTTTCCCATTCGCCGACCTGGCCGGGGAGGTTGCCGGGGTAAATGTATTTGATGCCGGCGGATTTTCCGTATTCGACGATTTTCATGAGATCATCGACGTCTGTGCGGCGATAGCCGTCGATCATTTTGTAATCGGGATGGAAGGCGGTGACGTGCCAGGGGATCAGGGGATCGACCGAGGCGATGAAGTCGGCCATCTGTTTCATCTCGTCGGGATCATCGCTGAAGCCGGGGACGACGAGGGTGACGATTTCGATCCAGAATTTTCGCTGCTTGAGCATCTTGATGGTGGCCAGGACATTTTCCATCACGCCGCCGAGTTCGCGGTAGTGTTTGGGGTTGAAGGTTTTGAGATCGACTTTGTAGGCGTCGACGTGAGGGCGGAGGAAATCCAAAACCTGAGGCGTGCCGTTGCCGTTGGAGATGTAGGCGCAGCGCAGGCCGTGGGATCGGGCTTCTTTGAAGACATCGACGGCCCATTCACTGGTGATGAGGGGTTCGTTGTAGCTCGAGGCGACGACGGGGGCACGATTTTGTGTCGCGAGATCGACTAATTGTTTTGGCGTACATAATCGGGGTGGAGCGGCGGCTTTGGGGTCGCGGAGCATCTGGCTGGTGACCCAATTTTGACAATAGCCGCAGTGATAATCGCAGCCGAGCATGCCGAAGGTGAGAGCATCGGAGCCGGGGAGAACGTGGAAGAATGGTTTTTTCTCGATGGGGTCGCAGGCGAGCGCGCCGACATAGCCGTGGGGGACGAGGAGTTTGCCGTTGTCGTTGAATCGCACGCGACAGACGCCGTCGCGGCCGGGGAGAACGTTGCAGCGGTGGCCGCAGGCGAAGCACTGGATGGCGCCGTTTTCTTTGTGTTCGATCAATGCTTCAGCGGCTGGGACGCTGCGCTGGTGGAGCAACTGCTTCAGGGAGTTGAGGCGCTCTTTGTCTTGTAAGACTTCGAGGGGCATGATTAGATAATCTTAGCCGGTAAATTCAGATTGGGCGCTTTATAAGTCTGGTGCAAAAGCAGGTTTTTCTGTAGCCGCGATGGCTGCGTTGCCTGTAGCAAAAAAAACAACTACAGAGGCGACGCAGGCGTCGCGGCTACAGTTTTCGGACAACAAATTTCTGGCCGGCCGATGGCTACGTCTTTTACGCCCGGCGAGTAATTTGCACCGACGATTTGGGCGGATTTTGACCAGCCGCCGTTTGAGGATAGCAGGCTCGCTTCGGTCAATTCCGCGCTGGCGCGGGTTTGCAGCCAGGGAGCGTGATCGACGTTGAATTTGCGAGAGACGCCGTTGCGATGGGTGTAGGCGGTATATCGTTCGAGCAGAAAATGATCGAGCGTGCCGGGTTTCGCGGAGGCGAGTGCTGCGCGAGGATCGATGGTTGCGCGATAAGCCAGCGATCCACCCGGCGCGAAGATTCGGCCTTGCATCGGATTGCCGTCGGGAATGTTTCGGTATCGCAGTGATGCCATGTGATAGGGCAGACCGTATAAACGAGGGCCGATCAGGGTGGCGAGGCGATTTGGAATCCATTCGGAGATGAAATAAATCGCGGGCTCTCCGTTGACGCGAACATAGGCGCGCAAGTTTAGAAATTCATGCTCGGCCAGCGGCGCGCTCAACCAGGCGGCGAGTTTGCCGCCGATTGTGGGGCGTAAGTGGCTTTGTGTGAATGCAACCAGACTGACGAATGCGTGTCCGTCGCGGAGATCCAACTCGAAGGGGACAACTCGGCCCAGAAATTGCGGATCGATTTGCAGGTGAATGAATAGTGCATCCTTCCAATCCGCCAGAAACATCGCACGATTGCGGTTCATAGGCCTTCCTCGTTCGTTCACTTTAACTATTGGAAGTATGGATCATTTCGCAATCGCGTGCGGATGTTTTCGGTTCTTTCATCGGCGATGAAATTGCTGAATGAAGTTTTCGTTGCATTTTCGGCGTTTGAGATGGAAAGTATGGGTCGTGCCAATAACGTTTAACCGGAGGACTGATGCCATCTCCCGTTTCATGGTCGATCGAGGCCGATTATCTGCAAGCGTGCAATTGCGAATACGGCTGCCCGTGTGAATTTGAGGCGCCGCCGACGTATGGGTTTTGCGAAGGGATAGGGCAGTGGCAGATCAGCAAGGGGAGCTATGGGAATGTGAAGCTTGATGGGCTGGGGATTGGGTTTGCGGCGCATTGGCCGAGCGCGTTGCATAAGGGCGGTGGGACTTGCGTGTGGTTTGTCGATGCGAAAGCGACGCCGGAGCAGCGCGAGGCGCTGACGAAAATCGCGACTGGTGAGGCCGGTGGAATGCCGTTTGAAATTATCCGCATGACAATGTCGAAGATGCTGCCAACGCAAGTCGTGCCGTTTCAGTTTCATGCCAAGGGCAAGCACAGCAGCGGGCGCATGGGGGATGCGGTGATCACGGCGGTCGAGCCGATCAAAAATCCGGTGAGCGGGGCGGATGAATCGATTCGGGTGGAACACGAAACTGGTTTTTTGTTCAAGTCGGCAGAGATCGTTTCGAATAAGGAATTGACCGTCTCTTTTGGCGAGTTGAAATTCTCGCATCCGAACAAGGGCGGATTTGTCAGCAAAGTTTCATATCACGGTTGAGAAATGTCGTCGGCGCTGACATCAACTTCGCCCCTGCCTGAGCCGCGCGATCCGTTGCTTGAGGCGATTCTGAAGCGGGATCGATCGGTCACGCTCGCGGGGCTTATTGTGATCTCGGCGTTGTCGTGGGGATATATGTTTTACGACGCCAGGCAGATGAATACGTCGGCGTCGTGTTGTCTGGCACTTGCGAATCCGCAGATGAATCCGTGGCCGATCGCGGACCTCGTGATGATGTTTGTGATGTGGACGGTGATGATGGTGGCGATGATGGTTCCATCGGTGGGGCCGATGGTGCTTGTCTTTGCGGCGCTGAATCGCAAGCGGCGGGCGGAGGATCGGCCTTATGTTCCGACGGGGCTGTTTCTGCTGGGGTATCTGGCGGTTTGGACGGGGTTCAGCGCGATCATCACGCTGGCGCAGTGGGGTTTGCATCGGGCGGCGCTGCTTTCGCCGCAGATGGTGAGCACGAGCCCGATTTTTGGCGGCGGCTTGCTGATCTTCGCGGGGATTTTTCAATTCACCTCATTTAAGTGTGCGTGTTTGAAGCATTGCCGAACGCCTTTGCAATTTTTGATGACGAGCTGGCGGGATGGATGGGGCGGGGCGTGGAAGATGGGGCTCGAACATGGCCTGCAATGCACCGGATGCTGCTGGATGCTGATGCTGCTATTGTTTGTCGCGGGCGTGATGAATTTGTTGTGGGTGGCGACGATTACGCTTTTCGTGCTGGTGGAAAAAGTTGTGCCTCGATCACGGTGGTTTACGCGCGCTGGGGGCGTGGCGTCGATTGCGTGGGGAGTGGGATTAATTATTCGTCGATAGTCTGCCCAGTGATTTGTAGCCGACACGCCTGCGTCGCCTTTCTTCGCACGAAAAGAGGCGACGCAGGCGTCGCGGCTACAGGGCAAGGCGATCAGTAACGAATCATTTTGGAGATCACGCGAAGACGTCTTCGATGCGGCGAACGATATCTTCGTTCAATTTGATCCCGCTGGCGCCGACGTTGTGCTCAAGCTGCGCGGTCTTGGTGGCGCCGACGATGCAACTGGTGACTTCCGGGCGGCGAAGGATCCAGGCGATGGCGAGTTGGGCGATGGTGCAGCCGGCGTCGCGCGCGATGGGGGCGAGACGTTGCACACGTTCGAGGATATCGCGGTCATCGATGTAGCGCTTGATGAACTGGTTTTGCTTTTCGTCGGCGGCGCGGCTGTCGTCGGGAAGAGGTTGGCCGGGTTTGTATTTGCCGGTGAGAACGCCTTGGGCGAGGGGAGAGAACGTGACCTGTCCGATGCCCGCGCGGGCGCAAAGGGGAAAGATTTTGGCTTCGGTGTCGCGGCTGAGCAGATGGTATCGCGGCTGGCTGCTTTGCGGTTTGTAATATTTATCGCCACAGACGCGCAACGCTTTTTCGATCTGCTCGGCGGTCCATTCGGAGAAGCCCCAATATAAAACTTTCCCCTGGCGAACTAGGTCGTCCATCGCGCGGACGGTTTCTTCGACGGGCGTTTCCTCGTCGAAGCGATGGCACTGATAGATGTCAATGTAATCGGTGCGCAGGCGTTTCAAGCTGCCGTGGCAGGCTTCCATCACGTGCTTGCGGGAAAGGCCCTTGTCGTTTACGCCGTCGCCGACGGGGAAAAAGACTTTGGTGGCGAGGACATAGTCGGAGCGTTTGTGGGATTGGAGGAGATCGCCCCAGACTTCTTCGCACTTTCCGCGGCCGTAGCCGTCGGCGGTGTCGAAGAAGTTGATGCCGAGCTCGAAGGCCTTTTCCATGACGGCGCGGCCTTGCTCGATCTCCATCGCGGTGAAGGTAAGCCAGCCGCCGAGACCGATTTCAGAAAGCTTAATGCCGGAGTTGCTGAGGCGTCGGTAGTTCATGCAATATCACCCTTGGATCACTTAGGCTTTGAATTTATCAATAACGTCCAGAATGTTCTGTCGGCGGTGAGTGTAAAGACTTTCATCAAGCACGGGTAATGTGGAGCTAACGTCGACCGGTTCATCCAGCGGCACCCAGCTTTTGCAGCCGGCGTAGGCGGGGGTGTTTTTGACGGTGACGGGCTGCGGCAGTTCATACGCACGCACGAGCAGCAGATAAAGGGGATTCTGCGGCTTGTAGTTGAAGCGCATGTCGATCAGGGGACTTGTCCAGATATGTTCTGAATCGAGCGAATCCATTTGGGCGCGGTTGGTGATGCGGAGGATGTCGGTGATCGAGCCGGCGAGGTTGATCGTTATGTTTTCGGGTTCGGTGGAGCGATGCTCGTACCACTTCAGCGCATCGTCTTTGAGCATTTGCGGATTTTGGTGGAGGTAGGTGGGGAAGAAAAGAAAGTGGCGTTTTTCGATTTCGAACCCGCCTGCGGATTCAAAGATGCCGCCCTTGCGAAGGAGGAGGATTTGGCGGGCGGCGCGGAGGGCTTCGCAGGTGGCGGCCCATTCTTTTAAGGCGATGTTGAGTTCCTGGGAGAGGGGCATTTTCCGCATCATCTAAAAAGAAATTCGAGATTGCCACAGAGACACAGAGAGCACAGAGGAAAGAAGAGGAACCGAAAAATAGCTTCTTTGTGAACTTCTCTGTGTCCTCTATGTCCTCTGTGTCTCTGTGGCCAAACCCGTTTTAATTTTTCTCCTCGTCATCGCGGCGATGTAATACCCCCCAGAGTTTTTCGAGGAGGGGGTCGATGCCCTGTCGACTAACGCCGCTGATGGGGAAGATATCGAGGCCGGAGAGATCGTCGCGGAGTTTTTTCAGTGCTTCGTCGTCGATGGCGAGATCCATTTTATTCGCGGCGACAACTTCCTGTTTGCCGGCGAGCTCGGGGCTGAAGGATTCGAGCTCTTTGCGAATGGTTCGATAGTTGTCGGCAGGGTTCGATCCGTCGGGGGGATAGACGTCAAGCAGATGGACAATGACTTTGGTTCGCTCGATGTGCTTGAGAAAGGCATGGCCGAGGCCGGCGCCGTGTTGGGCGCCTTCGATGAGGCCGGGGATGTCGGCCATCACCATGCGGCGATCGCCGGAGAGCTGGACGATGCCGAGTTGGGGGTCGAGCGTGGTGAAAGGATAGTCGGCGATCTTGGGGCGGGCGGCGGAGACGGCGCTGAGCAGGGTGCTCTTGCCGGCGTTGGGCATGCCGACCAGGCCGATGTCGGCGATGAGCTTTAATTCGAGGCGGAGATTTCGCTCCTGGCCTTCGGTGCCGGGCTCGGCGTAGCGGGGGGTTTGATTGGTGGATGATCTGAAATGAAAGTTGCCCCTGCCGCCTTTTCCGCCTTGCGCGATTGTGACGCGCTTGTCCGGGGCGTCCAAGTCGGCCAGGAGGATTTGGTTGTCAACATCGAAGATAAGCGTGCCGGGAGGAACGCCGATGAGCAAATCATCACCGCTGCTGCCGTACATTTTCTTCCCCATTCCACCCTCGCCTCGCGGGGCATGCCAATGGTGCCGGCCTGCAAAATCGAGGAGGGTATTTTTATTGGGATCGGCGAGAAAGATAACCGAACCGCCGTTGCCGCCGTCCCCGCCGTCGGGCCCGCCCTTGGGGATATATTTCTCGCGGCGGAAGGAAACGCAGCCGTTTCCGCCGTCGCCGGCCTTCACGTGAATCACCGCTTCATCAACGAACATGGGGACAAGTGTAGAGGCTTTTCATTTAACATTCACGTTGGGCCGCTAATTCGCGGCGTAAACCCCTGCAAAAGCAGGGTCTTATCGGGCGGAAATTTATTTATTTTTCCGGCCTGCAAGGGTTGCCAGATCGGTGTGATCCCTTTATTCGTTGTCACGACAATTGATCGTCGATCTCGGGCTAATCGGGATCACAGATCGCGGGAAATAATTGAAAGAAAAATTGATTTTTCGGAACAAACAGGGTTGTTAAGTCGTCGTGATGTCATTATTCGTTATCACGACAATCGTCACAAGAGGTGATGGTTGTCCGGGAGGTATGGGATCAGGTTGTTCCCGGGAGTTCGATAGGTCTTACTGAACTGGAGGTTCATGATGCAGTTGTTGTCGAAGTTGTTGGGTCGTAAACGCATGGAAGCGTCCGCACGTTCCGCTTGCGCGGCCAAAGTTCCGATGTTTGAGTCTTTGGAAGATCGATCCCTCTTCTCGGTGGGCGTCCCCACTGCTCCAACTGTATTGACTGCTGCTGTGTCGTCCTCGACGGCCGTTAAACTCTCGTGGAAGGACAATTCCACGGTCGAGACAGGCTACAAGATCGAACGCAGCACCGATGACAAGACTTTTACCCAGATTAACACGGTTACGAAGAATACGACGACTTACACCAACGGTGGATTGACGTCGGGCAAGAAGTATTACTACCGCGTGCGGGCTTACGATGCGCTGGGTAACAGCGGCTATACAAGTGTGGCCAGCGCCACACCCAAGGCGGCAACGACAACCACCACGACCACTACCACAACCACCCCAACGACGCCCAAGGCGCCGGATGCGGTGAAGGTAACCAAGCCAGCCGCTTTGAGCACCGCTGACTGGAAGGGTGTTGGCGTTGATACGAATCAGGACCCGCAAAAGATGATTCCGGTTCTCCGGGCTTTGGGCGTAAAGTCGGTTCGCCTGTGGTTCGGCATCGCTTCCTGGAAGGGAACGTGGGGCCAAACCGTGATCAACGAGGCTGCCCAGTATAAAGCCGCCGGCTTTAAGACCATGATCTGCGTTGACGCCCCTGAAGTGCCCACGCAGGCGACGGCCACCGCGTTCTTCAATCACTTGGTCGGCATGAGTGGTGCGCGCACCGCCGTCGATATTTGGGAAATCGGCAATGAGCCGGATCGTCCTCCGTTCTGGCATGGAACGGCGTCACAATATGTGAACATCATCCTCAAGACCGCCTACAACATCATGCATCCGCT
>DATAPK010000380.1:0-2999 GCA_036265245.1 Tepidisphaeraceae bacterium
AAATTCCGATGGTGAATGTTTTGCGATCCATGATAAACCTCATTGCGAGAACGAATCGGATGTTCTAGTGGTTGAGCTTACTTGCCACGCACCGGAGGAGGCGGCTCAAAGATGCGGCGAAGATCGATCGCAGGCATGACGTCGATTTTGTTGCCCGCGTCGTCGTAGGCCATCGCGCCAAGCAATTCGTTGCTGGTATCGAGGACATAAACCACCCCGCTGTCGCCGCCGTTCACGTCGCCGGCGATGGTGAGATAATCGCCCATGCGGCGTTGCTGCACCGGCTGAGCGATGGCCGCGTTGTCGCGCGTCACGCGGCTGAGAAACGTTGACAGCAGAACCGCATTGATAACGACCAGCGCCCAAATGAGGGTCGATTTCATGCTTGTCTCCTTCTGTAAAATCCTGGTGTGATCGATCAATCCAGGTGTGATCTTTTCGAGTTCATGAACAACACGCCCAGGCACAGGCCGCCCAGCACAATCATCATCATCCACGCCCCGCCGGTGCCGCTGGCGTCTTTGAGGGCGACGTTTCCGTCTTTGTATCCATCCATCCGCGCGTCGAGCTTTGGCGCATCTTCGTCGCTGTTGCCGGCGAACGATTTTGGCGCGACTGAAACCGCGAAGGTCAGGGCAAGAACGATGGTAAGAAGTCTGCGTTTCATAATCCCGATCATAACCAGCTTTCAATCGGACGGGCAAGCTGGCGAAAATCTTCGGCAGGCAAGGCGACGGTTTCCCACTTGACGGATCGCCGCCGCATGTGGTTGCGATATTCAGCCAAATCGATAGCCATCAGTAAATACCACCGGTCACGATGCTCAAACATGCCCGGCTGTGGCGATAAGGGGGTTTCAATCCAATAGATGAACGTCAGGACGGCCTTGAACCCGTCGCCGAAGACCTGCTCCCATTGCATGAGGTCTTCGACGTCGCGCTGGGTGGCCCAGGTTTGGAAGGTGCGGCTGGCGGAAGAATCGCGCATCTGGCGGCCCTTGACATCGACCAGCAGGTTTGGCCCAGTTTTGTTATAGACGACAAAATCGAAGCTTTTGAGCTTGGCGTTGGAAAAGAGAGCCTTTTTGGCCTCATCGACGGCAACGTAGGGGATTCCGCGATGGCGAAGGTACGCTTCAAAGGCAGCTTCGTAATGGACGTTGCGGTCGGCCATGAGAACTCCGAATGACCAAGGGCCAATGACCAACAAATGACCAAATCTCAATAATCCCAAGATGCCCTGTTTGGGTTTTGGGTTATTGGGAATTCATTGGTCATTGGCCCTTGGTCATTCGCGGCATTCTAGCATCAACCCCGTTCGATCCGCTACAGTTAGTCCCGTGCGGATCATCGCTGGAGAATTTCGCGGCAGGCAACTGCTTGCACCGCAGGGAGACACGACCCGGCCGATTACCGATCGGGCCAAGCAATCTCTGTTTGATATTCTCACGCCGGTGATTGCGGAAGCAAATGTGTATGACATCTTTTCTGGAACGGGAAGCCTGGGATTGGAATCACTGAGCCGGGGTGCGAAGTTCGCGTCGTTTTTCGAGATCGATCGGTCTGCGATCGCGCGGCTGAGCCAGAATCTCGCCGCGTTGCAGGTTTCAGATCGGGCTCGCGTGGTGCCGGGCGATGTGTTTCGGTGGTTTGATCTATCGGTGCGCAGGCCGGACAGCACCAACGCCAGCGGCGCCGATCTGGTTTTTCTCGATCCCCCCTATCGCTTTCTGCGGCAGCATTCGGATGAGATTCTTCAGCTTGCGCTGAATCTGACCCATTCGCATCTTCAGCCAACCAGCGTGGTGGTGTTTCGGCACGATGGTCGGGATAAGTTGCCGCTTCCCAATCTGGAGCGATTTGATGTGCGCGAATTTGGGGATATGACGATCGAGCTGTTGAAGCCGGTTGCGCAAGAACATCAGGAAGCCATATCCTAGCCCCGGATGCGAGTTCGTGGACGGATACAGCTGTTCATGTCCACGAACTGGCATTCGCACCCACGATTTGCGATGCTATTTTTCTGTGGATCAAACACCGGACAATAGTTCACGCCCTCAGTGCCGGCGCGAAGATGCCGTCGCCGTGGTGCAGCAACTCCGCGCTGCGGGGCATATTGCATATTTCGCCGGCGGGTGCGTACGCGACCTTCTGCTCGATCTCCAGCCGAAGGATTACGACGTCGCGACCGACGCTCCGCCGCAGCGCGTACGGGAAATATTCAAAAATACCCAGGCGGTGGGCGCGGCCTTTGGCGTGATTCTTGTTCGTCTGAATAAAAGCCAAATCGAGGTCGCAACGTTTCGCCGCGATCTGGAATACGAAGATGGCCGCCATCCCGTGGGCGTGAAATTCACCTCCGCCGAGGAAGACGCCAAGCGACGAGACTTTACGATCAACGGGCTGTTTCTCGATCCGGTCGAAAACCGCGTGATCGATTTTGTTGGCGGGCAGGAGGATTTGAAGACACAAATTGTCCGCGCGATAGGCGATCCAGAAGAGCGCTTTCGCGAAGATCATCTTCGCGTCCTTCGAGCCGTTCGATTTGCGGCAAGGCTCGAATTCAACATTGAAGCAAAAACCGCCGATGCGATTCGGAAACACGCCCCGCATCTAACCCGAATAAGTCCCGAGCGCATCGCAGAGGAGCTTCGTCTGATGTTGACGCGTTTTGATGCAGGATGGGCGTGGTTTGCAATGGTGGACGAGTTTCCGGGAATCTCCGATGTAATTTTTCGTTTTTCGGGGCCCGCACCGACATCAGAACAACGCGAGCATCTTCCGGGAATGCTTTCCTATGGACCGGACGAATCATGGGACTTCGCTTTATCTTTAGCCGCAGCCGCCTTGGATTGGTCGATCATGCAAAACCGCGGGACAGTCACAGATGTTCGACGACTGCTCGAAACCGCAAATATTCAACGAATGATCCGGGCACTGCGTCAATCTCTTCGAATCAGTAATGAAGAAGTTGATATGATGCGCGGCACGCTGGAAGGT